>NZ_JWGX01000027.1:0-92991 GCF_000813075.1 Shewanella sp. ECSMB14102 | reverse complement strand
ATCATGGAAAGCGAAAAAGGTTCCGCTTATTTAGGCAACAACGCCCTTTGAAGCCAAGGATTATTTAATGACAGGTTGATGATACCGGATACATTATCCGCCACAACAACAGCAGCCATATTGAACCGCTTAAACATCCCATCAATGACGACATCATCAATCTGACCTTTCCCCTGTGTTCTACAGGTTCTACCGGGTGTCGTCTTTTTACAGCTCTAATGAAGCTGCCGGCTTTAATGACTCTGTCACCTTTGTTTTACAAAACAAAACCAGCCATGTTGTGACAACTCTTTTCGGCTTCTTCAAAAACTAGTTTTCCTATTAAATACAGCTTGTTACAGTTAGCATTCCAAAGTATCTCAATTGACTATTATTGCGTTATAATGCCCATAATTTTGTTCTTCGCTCAAACCAAGATTCTGAGCGAGCCGTGAACGTTTAAGAGATTCTTATGACAACCAATACCGCCGTAGAAAAAATCAGCCTTGAAGAGCTAAAAACATGGCTTTGGGGCAGCGCAAACATCATGCGTGGCACAGTAGATAGCTCAGACTTCAAAAACTATATCTTTGGCCTCCTGTTTTTAAAACGTCTTTCAGACGTATTTGACGAGCGTGTAGAAGCCGTGATGGAAGAGGAAGGTTGCAACGCTGAAGAAGCAATGGCACTCATTCAGGAAGATAACCCAGAGCAATTCGTTCCTGTGTATGCACGTTGGAACAAGCTGATCGAAAGAACGGAAAATATTGGTGAGTACATCGATGAAGCCTTTGCTGAAATCGAACACCAAAACCCATCACTAGAAAAAGTGCTTACCGCCATTCAGTTCGGTGATAAAGAGAAGCTCAGCAATGAGTTACTTACTCGCCTGCTCCGCCACTTTAACCAACACAAGCTGGGCAATAAAAACCTCTACAAAGCCGACCTACTTGGTGATGCATACGAGTATTTGATTGGTAAATTTGCTGATGATGCTGGCAAGAAAGGTGGCGAGTTCTACACCCCCCACGAAGTGGTAGAACTTATTGTTAAGCTGATTGACCCACAACCAGGTCATGAAATTTACGATTTGACCTGTGGATGTGGCGGCATGTTGGTTGAGTCCGCTCGTCACATCAAAGAGAACTACGAGAATGGCACCATCATGGGTAAACCTAACTGTAAACTTTACGGTCAGGAGAAGAACCTAGGAACATGGGCAATTGCCAAACTCAACATGTTCCTGCACAACCTAGATGGTGACATTAAGCGCGGCGATACTCTCGTAAACCCATTACATAAAGATGGCGAAGGCCTTCAAACGTTCGACCGTGTGATTGCCAACCCTCCATTTTCAATCAAAAACTGGTGGGAACCGTTGGAATTGAATGGCGGCAAGATAGTTGGCGATAACGGCAAAGAAAGAAATGTTAAATACAGCACTGACCTTAAAGATCCTTATGGTCGATTTGGCCTTGGCGTTGCACCGAGGACTAAAGCAGATCTAGCCTTTGTTCAGCACATGGTTGCCTCAACGAAAGATGACGGTCGCATCGGCGTTGTCGTTCCTCACGGCGTACTGTTCCGTGAAGGTGATGAGGGTAAAATTCGTAAAGGTATGCTTATCGGCAACGATGAATTTAAAGGCGACTTGATCGAAGGTGTAGTTGGTTTACCGCCAGCACTTTTCTTCAACACAGGCATTGCGGCGGCGGTTTTAATCATTAATAAAGACAAACCAGCCGCACTGAAGAACAAGGTTATTTTCGTTGATGCATCTGCCGAGTTTGGTGAAGGTAAGGCGATGAACTATCTTCGTGAAAGTGATATCAAACGTATCACAACCGAGTACAGCAAAGCGAAACAAGCTTTAGTTGATGCAGGAGAGCAAACGGAAGATAGACTTTCCAATCTACTGGACTCAGTTTCAGTGGAAAAATACCTAAGAGTAGTTGAACTTGAAGAGATTGAGGCAAACGATTTTACTTTGAATATCAGTCGCTATATCGACACGTCAGAGGTTGAGGAAATTATAGATGTAGAAAAATGCCTTAATCATCTAAGAAATATCGAAAAGCAGCTCCTTGATACTGAAATTCAAATCTCAAAATACTTATCTATTTTAGGATTGGAGAAGTAAATCGATGCTCAAAAAGTCTCCTTATACACTAAAAAAAATTGGTCCATTGATTGATCTACTAAGCGGGTTTGCATTTAAGAGCGATGAGTTTTCTGACGTCGCAACAACAGAACAGCACATACGCTTGCTTCGTGGTATCAATATTACAGAAAATGCTATAAGAAATAACGATACTATCGACAAATTTTGGTTTAACTCATCTACTGACCTTGATAAATACTACCTTAAGGAAGGCGACTTAGTCATTTCAATGGATGGTTCAAAAGTGGGCCGAAATTATGCTCTTGTATCACCTAAAGATCTCCCTAGTTTACTCGTCCAACGAGTCGCTAGAATTCGTGCAAAAGAAGGCTTACATCTACCGTTTTTACATCAACTAATAGGATCCAAGATTTTTACTGACTATGTTGATAGCGTAAAAACAAGCAGTGGAATCCCACACATCAGCGCAAAACAGATAAAAGAATTTTCAATACCTTTGCCAAATATTGCGATTCAACAAAAAATCGCAGAAGTTCTTTCAACAGTTGATAAGAAAATCAACCTTATCGACCAGAAAATTGCAGAAACCGAAAAGCTAAAAACAGGCTTAATGCAAAAGCTGTTTTCAGAAGGTGTCGGTGTTCAGGACGAGAATGGGGAGTGGCAACCTCATACTGAGTTTCAGGATTCTCCATTTGGGACGATTCCTGCCATTTGGAATCTCAACAAACTCAGCACTTATTGCTCTATAGTTGCGGGGGTATCGCCTTCGAAATTAAACCTGAATGAGAGTGAGGGATACCCATTCTTCAAAGTAGAAGAGTTCAACTATTCGAAGAAGCTACTAACAAAGTCCAGAAACTACGTAAGTAATCAAGCATCTTGCCATACAGGAGAGTTTCTACTTTTACCGAAACGAGGAGCAGCAATCTTCCTAAATAAGCTAAGATTGGCTAAAGGAACTTTCCAGATTGATACAAACGTTATGGGAATCAGCTTCGATAAAGAAGTCGCGAATCTAGACTTTATGCTTTATCGCCTACTTTTTGAAAGACTTGAATCTATAGCTGACGTATCCACAATTCCGCAAATAAACAATAAACACATAAATCCGTATATTATCCCTTTGCCTCCTTTGGGTGAGCAACAGAAAATTGCTCAAATAATCTCTACTGTTTTTGAGAAAATAGACCTATTGGAACAGCAAAAAGCCGAAACGCAGCAATTAAAAAAAGGCTTAATGCAGAAGTTACTTACGGGCGAATGGCGAGTTTCTGTTGAGGAAACTGAAGCAGCTTAGCGATTGCTTCATGATGCCTTCAAGCGAAGGCATCCAAAAAGCAAAAAACGTAATTTAAATGAACAATAAAAATGAATAACAATAAATTAAAGGAATAAGGTATGTCAGGTCAGGCTGAATCATCGAACCCAGAACTCGTCGGGGTAGAACGCCCAGCGATTGAATGGTTAAAAACTCTTGGTTATCAGCATATTAAAGGTCGAGATGTAGGGCAAACACACAAGACCGAGCCTGTTATTCTGGAATCGGTGCTAACTGACAGACTACACACCCTTAACCCTTGGCTGGCCGAGGTTCCAAGCGGTGCAAGCAAAGCAATTAAACAGCTCAGAGACATATGGTTTGAGCATAACAGCGACTTAATGCTGGCTAACCATGCGTTCTGGAAGCATGTTCTGTTTCAATCGAATCTGCAACAAAAAGACAAAAATGGTCAACCTCGTAGTATCCGCTTCATCAATCAAACGGGTGCCGAGGGTAACTTATTCCATGTGGTTGATCAGTACGTCGGCAAAAATGCCAACGATGAGCTTTTTAAGCCAGATTTATTGTTATTCATTAATGGCTTACCCCTTGGCTTGATTGAGTGTAAAAACAGCTCAATTAAGCTCAGCAAAGGCATTGCACAAATTGATGGCTACCAAGGCACTTTCACTCAACACTTTGCCTTTAATATGGTTTGTGCCGCCATTAATCGCAGCCAAGCCAAGTATGGCGCGATCTATGCGCCAGAACAGTTCTATCTGACTTACAAATTTGATCCGAAAAAGTCTGACGAGAACATTGTTCTTACCGAGTTAGAGAACCAATTAGGAAAGAAACCTACAGAACAAGACAAGCTACTGTGGGCATTATTCGAGCCTTCCCGCTTCGTGCGCTTAGTCTGTTTCTACCCTATGTATGAAATCGAGAAAGGTGTCATGATCAAGAAGCTGCCACGTTACCAACAGTGGCGTGCAGTAGAGAAGACGCTACTTCGTCTACAGGGTAAAGACCCGCAGCTATTAGGCCAAGAACTTGGCGGCGTGGTTTGGCATACGCAAGGGAGTGGTAAATCACTGACGATGGCACTACTTGCCCGTTTAATGCGAGCCGAAATTTCTGGTTTCAATAACCCAAGTATCTTGATTCTTACCGACCGTACTGACCTTGACCGCCAGATCCACAATACCTTTACCAATGTCGGTCTTGAATCGATTAAAGCAGATTCCGTCGCTGGGCTAGAAGCCATGCTCAGCAATGACTACGGCACGATTTTCACTTCGACCGTTCAAAAGTTTCAAGAAAGCGATGGTAAGCAAATACAGGCCGCAAAAGAGTCTGAAGATGAGGATTCCATTGCAGACTCTAAAAGTCGCGTCAGACGCGTTTTGAGGAAAGATGATTCGGGGCAAGAACAGTGCTGGATTTTAAAGGAGAACAATGTTCTTCACGGTCAAACCGATGCTAATGGCAACCCTAAAAAAGCCAAATGGGAACTCGTGAGCGAAGAGAAAGTTGATTTTCGTGTTCTGAGTACCAAGCCAAACTTTTTCGTGATGGTTGATGAAGCTCACCGCAGCCAGTATGGATTCCTTGCTGCATTCATGCGTGCATCTTTACCTAATGCGAAGTTCATAGCTTTTACTGGCACCCCGCTTTTTAAAGACGATAAAGAAACCTTGGGTACATTCGGCGGTAAGGAGTACATCGATACTTACCGCCTCGACGAGGCGGTTGCAGATGGCGCGACACTGCCTATTAAATATCTTGAAGGTATGGCGCAATGGGGTAGTGACGGAAAGCTAAAACAAGCTTTTGAGGATGAATTTGGTAATGAGCCTTTAGCCCGTAAGAAAAAGCTAAAGCAAGAATTACTCAAAAAACGTCGTGGTGCTATCGGTCGTATTGAGGAGAATGCTCGCCATCTTGTCGAGCACTTTCTATCAAGCGTGAAGCCTCGCGGCTTTAAAGCCATGCTGGTATGTGACGGGCGAGATATGGCTGTTCGCTATAAAGACGTACTAAACCAAATCATGCAGGAGCGTCAAAACAAAGGTCTGCCGACCTTTGAAAGCCGAGTGGTTATCTCTCTCGGTAGTATGACAGATAAGCGCACAGGTATTAGTGAACAACAAGCTCACTATGCATCAGGCTCAACATCAAAACTTGAAACTATCGAAGAGCGTATCAAACGGGAACTCAAACAAGGTCAAACACCGATAGCCGTACCGTCTGAAAAGATCCCAAGCTTGGTGAATGATGAATTTAAGCTACCTTATGGTGATGAATCCGCTAATACCAAAGAAGAAATCAAGTTTAACAACATTGGGTTAATCATCGTTTCTGACATGCTGTTAACTGGCTGGGATGCGCCTATTGTTAGCACTTTATATTTGGATAAACCGCTAAAAGAACATACTTTGCTTCAGGCCATTGCTCGTGTAAACCGAACTCGAAAAGGCAAGAAGGCAGGCTACATTGTCGATTATTTCGGTGTGGTTGAGTACCTAGATGAAGCACTGAAAGTTTACGGGGGTGACGTACACCCCGATCAAGTATGGACGGACATCGAAGCCGAGCTACCGCGCCTTCAATCTGCTTTGACAAAAGTGTTGGATATTCTTCCGAAAAAGCACAACCCAGTGAAACAACCTGAACCTTACAAAGAGGATGCCGATCTTTACCTAGACCCAGATACTCGCCTAGATATTGTTGAAGACTTCCTGGTTGCTCTCGCTGGATTCAATAGCCGTTTAGATATTGTGTTACCCGACGAACGCGCATCTAAATATCAGCCTTACTTCAAAGTACTGAATGAGATAAAACTCCAACTGCGCAACAAAATGCCTGAGAGTGCAGATACGGTTCGCATCACCGCATCTGAATCTGAGCTGCTTAAAAATATGCTCGACGAGCATATAGAAGCAAGTGAAGTTAAGAGCTTGCTTGGTCGTGAAGTTTCAATTCTGGATGCTGCGGATATGGATCTACTCCGCAAACAAAAAAGTGCTGGGAGTGCAGCGTTGGTCATGAAGAACAAACTCAAGCACACCATTAAGACAGGTAAAGGCAAAGATCCTGCCTTCTTTGGCGACTTGGAAGAAGAGCTAGAGAAACTTATTCAAGATGAACGTGAAGGACGTATTGAACAAGCGCTATTCCTGGAACAGCTAGAGCTTTTTGCTCAACGTGTTCGTGATAAAGATGCCAAGCCATCTGAAATGGGTTTGGGAACAGCAACAGAGCGAGCCGTGTTCAACTACCTGGAAAAGCAGGTAGAGGAAGCAGAAGCTTTGGCATGGACTAAAGGCATCTTTAGCCACCCTGATATCACTGAAGTCATGTTGTCACCGATATGGAAAAAACAGACTGATATTCACAATGAAATCAAGAAAACTATCAGGACTATTTTACGTGGTCTTGGAGGCTGGGATATGACAGTAGCACGTCAGCACTCTGCTGAAATTTTCAGTATTATGCTGAACAACTGATCCTTTGCTTCATTAATGACGAAAGAAACAGATGCCAATTTTTCAATACGGTACAACTGAAATCGAGTGGGAATTTAAACTCGACTCAAAACTCAGTCACCACTACGTTACTGTAGAGCGAGGCAAGACTGTTCTTCTTAAAGGTCCAAGTGCCTCTGAGGATGAGCAACGTGAGCTGATTCGTTATAGAGCAAGGTGGATTAAAGAGCGCTTAGCGGAAGTCAATCAACCGTTAAAAGAAGAAATAGTCACGGGTAGCCGAGCGCCCTACCGTGGTCGCTCTTTCTATTGTGAAGTGAGCCCTGCGCCAGAGTTATCGACGGTAGAAGTGAAGTTTAACCAAAGCCGTTTTAAAATTCTTTCTCCCGAAGGCCACTTCGTCAGCCGTGAGCGATTCAAACCAGCGTTGGAGCGTTTCTACAAACAGAAAGCCTTAGAGAAAGTTGCTTCTCGCTTACGCTATTGGCAACAGGAAACGGGCATGCAAGCCACAACTTTCCACATAAAAAAGTTTGATGCACGTTGGGCTAACTGTACCGAGAACAATGTTCTGGAGTTCCACCCTCGTTGCATGGAGTTTTCCAATAAGGTAATGGATTACATAATCCTTCATGAGCTATGCCATACCGTAGAAAAAAGCCATAGCAAAAACTTTTGGAAACTAGTCGCCAAGTATTGTCCTGACTGGAAAGAGTTGCATGAAGAGGTAGAGCGTTCTGGGATGGGTATATAGAACAAGATTTCTGGTATTTTTGCACACAAAAGCTACTTGAGAAAAGTTGCATCAATACCGATAAACACAATCTTGGAAGAGCCTTAAACTTGGCTTGTGAAGATGACGGCAGAATCGGTCAACGTTCCAGCATTTTATGCTGCCCACATACAATGTATTAAAAAAGCGAACCCAGAGATTCGCTTATTATCTTAGCCTCAAGCAGCAATAATGGCGCCACTGCCGAAGAGAAGACAATGAAGCCGATCATTTTCGCCGCGCAGTTTACTTAAGTAAATGAGCAGCGAAAATGATTGGATGAAGCCGTATTATCGAGGCCAAGTAGCCATGTTATTCGTACTCAGACATGGGCACACAGGCACAGAACAAATTCCTATCCCCATACACATCATCAATACGATTCACGGTCGGCCAGAACTTGTTGGCCTTGACTGTGGCATTCGGGAATACCGCCAGTTCGCGATCGTATGGACGGCTGTCGAAGGCGGGATCCATGATGTCGGCTAGCGTGTGTGGTGCATTGTGCAGCGGGTTATTGTCCGCAGGCCACTCACCGGCTTCGACCCGGGCGATTTCACCGCGGATGGCCACCATGGCTTCGATAAATCTGTCCAGTTCGGCCTTGGACTCAGACTCGGTCGGCTCGATCATCAGGGTTCCGGCAACCGGGAAGCTCATGGTCGGAGCGTGGAAGCCGTAGTCGTTGAGACGCTTGGCCACATCCATTTCGGTGACGCCGGAGGCTTCCTTCAGCGGGCGCAGATCGATAATGCACTCGTGAGCTACACGGTCATTACGGCCGCGGTACAGCACTGGATAGTGCTCTGACAGCTTCTTCATCACATAGTTGGCGTTGAGCATGGCGTTCTGGGTTGATTCACGCAGGCCCTTGGCGCCCAGCAGCTTGATGTACATCCAGCTGATTGGCAGTATGCTGGCGCTGCCGTATGGCGCGGCAGAAACGGCACCGTTGTTGTCGCTTTCGCGGCCCGGCTTAACCAGAGTATGACCGGCAACGAAAGGAGCCAAATGCGCTTTTACGCCGATAGGGCCCATGCCTGGACCACCGCCGCCATGAGGGATGGCGAAGGTCTTGTGCAGGTTGAGGTGGGAAACGTCCGCGCCGATAAAGCCGGGAGTGGTCACACCCACCTGGGCATTCATGTTGGCACCGTCCAGATACACCTGGCCGCCGTGTTGATGGATCACCTCACAGATCTCCGAGACGGTTTCTTCATACACGCCGTGGGTGGAAGGATAAGTGATCATGATGCAGGACAGGTTGCCCGCCACTTCGGCCGCCTTGGCGCGCAGATCTTCCATGTCCACGTTACCGCGCTTGTCACAGGCCACAACCACTATCTTCATACCGGCCATCTGCGCCGAAGCCGGGTTGGTACCGTGAGCCGACTGAGGGATCAGACAGACATTGCGGTGCCCCTCGCCGCGGGATTCATGGTACTTCTTGATGGCCAATAGACCGGCGTATTCGCCGGATGCACCCGAGTTGGGCTGCAGGCACATGGCGTCATAGCCGGTGATTTCCACCAGATAGTCAGACAGCTCATTGAGCAGCTTTTCATAGCCCTTGGCTTGATCCAACGGGCAGAATGGATGCAGGTTGGCAAATTCCGGCCAGCTGATAGGCAGCATCTCGGCGGTGGCGTTCAGCTTCATGGTGCATGAACCCAGAGAGATCATCGAGTGGTTCAGCGCCAGGTCTTTGTTTTCAAGACGCTTGATGTAGCGCAGCATCTCGGTTTCGCTGTGGAAGCTGTTGAAGGTTGGATGCGTCAGGATAGCCTCATCACGCAGCAGCGCCGCAGGGATGGACTCACTGCCCTTGGCAAGGATTTCAGCGTCCAGTGCCGCCACATCCAGGCCATGACCGGCGCCCAGGATGATATCGAACAGGGCAGCCAGATCATCAGCTGTCGTGGTTTCATCCAGGCTGACACCCAGAGTGCCTTCGGCATCAATACGCAGGTTGCTCTCGGCGGCAATGGCGCGGGCCAGCACGGCGTCTTTGTCGGCCACTTTGAAGGTCAGAGTGTCGAACCAGCTAGCGTTGACCAACTCAACGCCCTTGGCCTTGAGGCCGGCGGCGAGAATGTCGGTCAGACGGTGAATACGCTCGGCTATGGTCTTCAGCCCTTGTGGACCATGGTATACGGCGTAGAAAGAGGCCATGTTGGCCAGCAGGATCTGCGCGGTACAGATATTGGAGTTGGCCTTTTCGCGGCGGATATGCTGCTCACGGGTTTGCATCGCCATCCGCAGCGCTGTGTTGCCGCGGCTGTCTTTGGAAACGCCTATGATACGGCCAGGCATGGAACGCTTGTGCTCATCTCGGGTCACGAAGAAGGCGGCGTGCGGGCCACCATATCCCATAGGCACGCCGAAGCGCTGCGCGCTGCCAAAGACCACATCGGCGCCCAGACTACCCGGAGACTTGAGCAATACCAGCGACATGATATCGGCGGCAACAGCCACAACCGCTTTCTGCTCGCGCAGCTTGGCGAAGAGTTCACGCTGATCGTTCAGCTCGCCTGTCTTGCCGCTGTACTGAAACAGGGCACCAAAGAGTTCATGATTGAGCGCTTCCTCGGCGGGGCCTACGACGACTTCAAAACCAAAGCATTCGGCGCGGGTCTTGACCACATCCAGCGTCTGCGGGAATACGTCATCGGCAACGAAAAAGATATTGGCTTTCTTGGCCTTGGACACCCGCTTGGCCAGCGCCATGGCTTCGGCGGCGGCAGTGGCTTCGTCCAGCAGAGAAGCGGAGGCCAGATCCAGGCCGGAGAGGTCCATAGACATCTGCTGGAAATTCAGTACCGCTTCCAGACGGCCCTGGGCAATTTCCGGCTGGTATGGGGTATAAGCCGTGTACCAACCTGGGTTTTCCAGCACATTACGCAAAATGACGTTAGGCACTTCAGTGCCGTAGTAGCCCATGCCTATGTAGCTCTTGAATACCTTGTTCTGCTTGGCCAGGCCCTTGATATAGGCCAGACCTTCAGCTTCGCCACAGGCTTCGCCCACGGCCAGATCCCGGTTCAGACGAATCGACTCCGGTACTATCTGCGCCGTCAGATCTTCCAGTGACTCGGCGCCTACATAATTCAGCATCTCTTGCTGCTGCAGGGCGTCGGAGCCGATATGACGACGGATAAAGAGTTCGTGCTGCTCTAACTGAGTGAGGGTTTGCTTGGTCATGATTAACCTTGTTCCATGTTCGCCGGTATCCTGCCGTAGGGAGGCGGTGTACCAGTCTCTTTATTGGTAAAACAAACGAAGCCCCGGAGGGCTTCGTTTTTCAGCAACGCTTATTCTTCGTCGATGACAGCCTGATATCCTTCGGCATCCAGCAGGTTGTCCAGCTCAGACAGATCAGAAGGCATGACGCGGAAGAACCAGCCATCACCGAATGCATCGCTGTTGACCAGCTCAGGGCTGTCTTCCAGCGCTTCGTTGATGGCAATCACTTCACCGGACAGAGGGGCATAGATATCTGAAGCGGCCTTAACAGACTCGGCCACAGCGCAATCCTCTGAGGCGCTGACAGTGTCGCCTACTTCCGGCAATTCAACGAAAACCATATCACCCAGCAGCTCCTGTGCATGTTCAGTGATACCGACTGTGTAGCTACCGTCTTCTTCCTTACGGATCCATTCGTGAGAAGAAGCGTACTTCAGTTCGCTTGGAATATTGCTCATTATTCTTGTTCCTTTCCCGTGTTTTAGAATGCTTGTTTACCGTTACGCACAAAGCCTGGCGCCACTACTTTAACAGCGACGCGCTTCTTGCGCATTTCGACTTCGGCCGTATCCCCTATGGAGTTCGGTACCCGGGCCATCGCAATAGAATAGCCCAATGTCGGTGAGAATGTACCACTGGTGATCACGCCTTCCTGCTCTTGGCTGTTGGCGTCAGTGAAGAATACCGGCATGCCGTGGCGCAGCACGCCTTTTTGCTCCATCACCAAACCGATAAACTTGTCGGCTCCGGCCGCTTTGATGGCGGTCAGGGCTTCACGACCGATAAAATCACGGTCGCTCGGTTCCCAGGCTATGGTCCAGCCCATGTTGGCAGCCAATGGGTTAACGGTTTCGTCCATGTCCTGACCATAGAGGTTCATCCCGGCTTCCAGGCGCAGCGTATCGCGTGCGCCCAGGCCACATGGCTTAACACCGGCCTCAAGCAGCGCTTGCCACAAGGCTTCGGCTTCTTCTGCCGGCACGGTAATTTCGTAACCTTCTTCACCTGTATAGCCTGTGGTGGCCACAAACAGGTTGCCCGCCTGCACACCGAAGAAAGGCTTCATACCTTCAACGGCCGCGTTTTGCTCGGCAGTGAACACAGTAGCGGTTTTGGCCTTGGCGTTAGGGCCCTGCACGGCAATCATCGCCAGCTCAGGACGCTCGGTCACTGTGACATCATAGGGCTTGGACTGCTCGGCAATCCAGGCGAGATCTTTGTCGCGGGTGGCTGAGTTGACAACAACCCGGTAATGGGTGTCATCGAGATAATAAGTGATCAGATCGTCAATCACCCCGGCTTCATGGTTCAGCATGCCGCTGTACAGCGCCTTGCCGGAGACCTTGAGTTTGGCGATATCGTTGGCCAGCAGTTTACGCAGGAAGGCTTTGGCGTCGCTGCCGCTAACATCAACAACCGTCATATGGGAAACGTCGAACATACCGGCGTCCTGACGCACTGCGTGATGTTCTTCTATCTGCGAACCATAGTTGAGTGGCATCTCCCAACCATGAAAATCAACCATCTTGGCATTGGCTTCCAAGTGCTTGTTAAAGAGTACAGTTTTATTAGCCATTGTTATCCCTTCTAGTCGGGGCTTTACAGTGTCACCCAGGGGCAACACTGAGTTAAAATGCAGCGAAATTATACCCTGCGTCACAAATTTGTATATAAGTGATTTTTCTAATCCGAACTACAATAGATTAATTTTTCTCATGGTTTGCCTGTAATTTTTTTACAGCAAATCACAGCTTGAGTATAAAAAACGCCCAAAAGCGACTGTTTTTGGGCGTTTCCCTTCACATACGGCTAACCGAGGATGAAGATTATTCAGGACGGCACAGACGCGGCAGCTTGAATTTGTGTCCCATGGCCTGTTGCATGAACACAGTTTTCAGCCCAGCGACATTGTCCACCAAGTTGAGACCGAGATCGCGAATCGCCTTCTTCAGAGGATTACTGCCGGCAAACAGCCGCTTGAACCCCTCCATAGCGGCTATCATCTCCATCGCCTCTGCCTTGCGCCAGCGCTCAAGGGCGCGCAGCTCGCCATAGGCGCCGATATCCTTGCCTTCACCGTGCAATGCCGCCACGGTTTCCACTATGGCGCCGGCATCGAGGAAACCCAGGTTAACCCCCTGCCCCGCTAACGGATGTATGGTGTGCGCCGCATCGCCGGCCAGCAGCAAACGATGGCGGGCGAAATGGCGCGCGTAACGCATCCGCAGCGGAACACTCCGGCGTTCACTCTCCAGCTGACACAGGCCCAGGCGGCCATCGAAGGCGGCGGTCAGCGCCCGGGAGAAGGCCTCATCATCCAAAGCCAGTAAGGCTTCGGCCTTTTGCGGCGGCACCGACCAGACGATGGAACAGAGGTCGCTCTCATAAAGCGGCAGAAACGCCAGCGGGCCATCGGCACTGAACACCTGACGGGCACAGTCACCATGGGGCAATTGAGTGCGAATACTGGCGACTATGGCGTGATGGCCGTAATCCCAAAAAGTCAGTGGGATCTGGCACTGTTGACGAACCCAGGAGTTGGCGCCATCGGCAGCCACCACCAGGGCGGCACTGAGGTTATCGCCGTTATCCAGCGTCAGCCAGGCTTCACGCTCACCAAAGGCGATACGCTCAAGCCGGGTATGTTCCAGCAGCGTCAGCTGTTCCAGCTCTGCGGCCCGCTGGGCCAGGGCGTAGTGAATGGCATCGTTTTCGATTATGGTGCCAAGGGAAGTCTCACACTGGCTCTGAGCATCAAACTGAATGCGCCCCATGCCGTCTTTTTCCCAGACATCCATCTTACTGTATGGCCCGAGGCGGGACTTATCCAGATAGGCCCAGGCCCCCAAGTGTTCGAGCAGCGCCTGGCTGGCCTTATTGATGGCACTGACCCTCAGGCGCGGCGCTCCCTCGACCGGCGCAGCACCGGCGGCATCTATCACCACCACCTTGAGCCCGGCCTGTTCCAGACCGCAGGCCGTTGCCAGTCCCACCATACCGCCGCCAACCACGGCCACATCATAGCTTTGGAAATTCATCGTCACTGACTCCTGGAAAACAAACAAGCAGCCGATTGCCTGTGCCACCCCATGGCTCTGTGGGCCACCGGGGTCTTGAGAGGTGGACACCAGGAGAGGATCCTGAGTCCCAAATTACGTCCGGCCACCAGCGGCCAGTAGTTGTTGGAAAAACCGCGCACCAGAAACTCGATATTGTTGATGGTCTGGCGTCTGTCCTGCTCACGGGCAACATTATAGACATGCAGCACCTGGGCTGCGCCTGGGTCAGCGCCTTCGGCCAATACCGGCTCCAGCGTTTCCAGCACAGTGACCAGATCCCTGAGCCCCAGATTAAAGCCCTGCCCGGCTATCGGGTGCAGAGTCTGGGCGGCATTGCCCAAATAAAGCGTGCGGTGATAGATGGGCCTTGGCATGTAAGAGAGGCTCAGTGGGTAACGGTGACGCTCACCCACGGCCACAAAACGCCCGGCTCGATAGCCGAAGGCCTGTTGCAGCTGCTGCAAAAACTCGGCCTGCGGCAAAGCCTGCACCCGCTCGGCCTCTTCATGGGGCAAGGCCCACACCAGGGAGAGCCGGGCCTGGCCGTCGCTGTCACCCATAGGCAGCAGTGCCAGCGGGCCGTGCTCGGTGAAGCGTTCCCAGGCCATGCCATTATGAGGCTTGTCGGTAGCAATATTGGCGATAACCGCGCTCTGGCCAAACTCAAACTGCTGCAACGCCTGTTGCTGCTGGGCACGCACCGAGGAGTTAACCCCATCTGCCGCCAACAATAAACGGCAGGAAAGCCGCTGACCGTTACTGAGGGTCAAACTATGGCCCGCAGCCGAAGTTTGCAGCTTCTCGAGACGCGCCGGGCAATAAAGCTGGATATCACTGTTGCCGATGGCGCTAAACAGCCTCTGGCCGACCCGCTCGAGTTCCACCACCTGGCCGAGGGAGTCCAGCGCAAACTGCTCGGCATTGAGCTCTGTCATGCCGAAATGGCCGCGATCCGAGACATGAATATCGGTTATCGCCGTGCCTAGGTCTGCCAGCAAAGGCCAGATGCCGAGGCGCTTGAGTTCAAACACTGAGCCATTGGCTATGGCGATGGAGCGGGCATCGAAACCAGGATGTTGCTTGGCGGGATCGAAGGCCTCGATAACGGCAATTTTCAGCGGACGGGAGAGTTTCCTGGCCAGGGAGGCCAGCCCCAATGCCAGGGTGGCACCGGCCATGGCACCACCGACAATGGCGATATCCAGCTCAGTGCACTCCTGACTCACAGCTTGGGCGTCAACTTGCGGGTTCATCTTTCCTCTACTCAGGCACGCTCAATGGGTGCCGTCACAGAAAATGACAGGGCGAACGGGCGCCCTGTCAATGCAGCGTATTATTGTCTGGTGTTTCGGCGTCGAGATCAGGCAACTCGGGGCCGAACTCTGAATAGCAGAGAATGGCGGCCATCCGAACAAACTCCAGCAGCTCGAGATATGCACTTTCAGATTCGTCATCGTCGGCAACATCGAACTCTACCTGGGCAATTTCTGCCAGATCTTTGATCACTTCACGGACATCTTCCGACGCCTGATTCAAACCCGGTTGAATAATGGCGATACCGGTGAGGAAGCTCTGGGTCCAGAGCGAGAGCGCCTCTACCCGCACAGTCAGAGGTTCTTCCTCTTCCGGCAGCAGCAGGGTGAAGCCAAAGTCGGGATCCTGCAGTCGATTGACTGTGTCACCAAAAAGTTCGGTTATCAGTTGTGTCAGTTCGTCGGGCAGTCGCTGGCCGTCGTTCATCAGCTCGAGCAAGGGCTGATACCAGGCCTGCTCCTGCTGTGACACGCCGCCACAAATCAGGCCCACCAAGGCGCCATGCACTTCAACCGGATGCTGACCTATGTCGGCGTTGTCGAGCGCACTGCGCAGGCTTTCGATACGTAATGAGGGTGGGGTTGCCATAAAGCTGTCCAAGTATTGAATTTACCCCCGTCATGCTAGCAGAGTTAGGGATGGCGACCAAGACTGGAATCTTACCCAAGCTGCGAGCCAGGTCGTGCATTTGGCAATGCATCCAGGCTTCGCCGTTTATCTCCTGCTCTCCTGCCGGGATTTTGTGCCAGGGAAGCTCATAGAAACAGCATCCGATGCAACAAAGCGGCGCTTGTCTTGCACTTTAACGCTGAGCTAGATATATTCCGCCACAGAGCCAAAGAAAAGGATCCCGTGCGGAAGATGAGTAACAGTGCCATAGATATCACCCTGTTGGGGCGCACCTACTCCATCGCCTGTCCCCCGGGTCAGGAACAGGCACTGCAAGCGGTGGCGCAGAAATTGGAGCTGCAACTGGGCAAGATAAAGGCCCGCACCAACGCCATCAGCCGCGAGGAAATGGCTTTGATGGCCGCACTCAACATAGGCTATGAGCTCTATGAAGAGCAGCGGAAGAATCAAGATTATATGAGCCAAATGGATGATAGGATCCGTTTGCTGCAATCCACTCTTGAGCACGCATTGGTTGAGCGAAGCGCAAGAGAGGATTAAACTGAAATAGCACGAACCCTCACAGGTTCGACCCAGAATTTGCTCCCTGGGGTGTGCGACAGCTGGTAATGTCCCTGTGCCGATATTTTTAATCTCAGGGTGAATGTTTTACTGACATTGTGCATGCTCGGCGCGAACCGAGAAGCCTTAGGAGGTAATCATTTACCCGCCTTGAACCTACGGTTCAAGGGCTACACCGGCATCGACATTCTGGGGAGCATCCTCTTTATGACCCACACAGACTCAAGCAGCCAAACCCGTGATGGGCGTTGCAAGACGCTCAGGCAGGCTATTCGCCATGCCCGCAGGGCCATCCCCGAAGCCGAGCAGCATGTTGCCGCCCTCAAGGGCTGTGAGCAGTTTCTAACCTTGCTCGATGAACTGAGCGCCCAGGGCAGAGCCATCAAGACAGTCGCCCTCTACTTTAGCTGTGACGGCGAGCTGGACACAGCTCCCCTTATCGAAGCGCTATGGCAACGGGGAATCACCACTTGTCTGCCGATCATTCATCCCTTTGCCCCGGGGCGTTTACTGTTTCTGCGTTATCAACTTTCCAGTCAACTGCACGCCAACCGTTTTGGTATCCCCGAGCCCAGGCTGGATATCCGCACTCTGGTGCCCTTGGCTGAACTGGATCTCATCCTCACGCCATTGGTGGCCTTCGACGCCCAGGGCAACCGTATGGGCATGGGCGGCGGCTTCTACGACAGAACACTGGCCGCGGCGCAGCAAGGCGACAGAACTGTGCCATTACTGGCAGTCGGCTTTGCCCATACCCTACAGCAGGTGGATTCCCTGCCCCTCGCCCCCTGGGATATCCCGCTGCCCTTTATCGTTACCCCGAACAAGCTGCATAGCTTCAACACTTTGACGGCTGAGTCTTGACCCGAAAAAATGGTATAACGTCAGCCTGAGAAGTCGCGGAGTAAGCAAGTATGGCACGTCAGTATCGCAGCCTTGATAAACCAGACAGTGCCCAGCGGGCCAAGGTTAAGCAGCAGATGCAGCGGGAAACCTATCAAAATATGCGCCGGCAACAGTCACAACCCAAGGCGCTGCTCGGCGCCTTGCTGGGTGCCATTCTTGCTGTGTGGCTGTTTCTATTTATGGCCAGCAGCAACAGCACTCTGGTTTGGCTGTATATGCTGCCGGCGGTGGCTGTGGGCCTGGGGGCCAGATGGCTGGGGAAGTGTTTCGAGTGGCAGCTTTTGCTGCCGGTTCCACTGATTACGCTACTGCTTTATAGCCTGGCACTCTGGTTGTTACTGCGCTTTCATGCCTCGGATCTCCTGATAGTGCCGCTTTGCTGTGGTATCAGCCTTTACTGCGCCCGCCGTTCACTGACTTCCATGGAGCAAAGCGCCCTGTGGCAGGCCAAGCTGGAGCAACACTGAGACCTGGCTCCTGGTGGTTATTGCTGTTACTGAATATCTTGGCAAATCCTCCTATGGCGTTGGCTTGAATCTCAGGGCAGGTTAATAACGTCCGCCCTGCTGGCACTCTGTCCAAACGACTTCTATGCTGAAAGCCATATATGCAGCTCATTATCATGCCGCCGAGTCGGCCTTGTCGTTTTTGGAATTCCACTCAAAGGAGAGAACAAGCGATGAAAAAGTCCATCCTGATCCCGGGTTGTTTATCACTGGTGTTTGCCGCATCACAACTGGCCGCCGAAGAGGTCAGCATCTCATTACTGTCGGCAGGTGGCCCAAGCCCCATAGGCAGCATCAGTCTCAGTGATTCTGCCTACGGCCTGGTGTTAACCCCCAATCTTAAGCAACTCACACCCGGCGTTCACGGCTTCCATGTGCATCAAAATGGCAGTTGTGACACCAGCAGCAAAGACGGCAAGACGGTATTGGGCGGTGCGGCCGGAGGTCACTTCGACCCTGATGGCAGCGGCAAGCATGGTTATCCCTGGACAGATGACAATCACAAGGGTGATCTGCCACCGCTCTATGTCGATGCTGATGGCATGGCTTCCACACCTGTGCTGGCACCAAGGTTGAAACTGGCCGACGTCAAAGGTAAGGCACTGATGATCCACATGGGAGGCGATAACCATTCAGATCACCCGGCGCCACTGGGCGGCGGTGGCGCCCGCATGGCCTGTGGCGTGATTAACTGAGCCACACCTAACACAAAAACGCGGCTCTTGAGCCGCGTTTTTTATTACAATTCCGGAACCTATAGCTTGGCTTTTTTAGTGGCTTTCGCCCTTGCCTCTTAAACGCGCCACCATACTCATCAAGGCCACGGCGATAGCACCGGCCAAAATGCCGAACAGGGCGTTGAGCAAGGTAGGTGTCAGCGCTGCCAGCACAGGGCCGGCCACAGCCAGAGAGCCTACCCAGTTGGCAACATGGGTTATCTGCTCACTGACCCAATGCAGGCCATGAGTGAGAATACCGCCCCCCACCATAAACATGGCAGCGGTACCTACTATGGTGAGCAGCTTCATCAGCTTGGGCGCGGCGCTGACCAGCACAAGTCCCAGGCGTCTGAGGTTATGGGCCCAAAAACCTTCGCCTCTACGCCTTGAGAGATACAGCCCGGCGTCATCCAGCTTAACGATACCGGCCACCAAGCCATAGACCCCGATAGTCATGACCACGGCAATGATAGACAGAGTGGCCAACTGGGTCATAAAGGCTTTTTCCGCCACAATCCCTAAGGTGATGGCGATGATTTCCGCCGATAACACAAAGTCGGTACGTATCGCCCCTTTGACTTTCTGTGCCTCCCAGGCGCGAATATCCTCGACCTCTTTCATGGCAGCTTCGATGACGGCTTCATCGTCTGCTTCGGCAGAAGCCTTGCTATGGCTGGCCTTGTGCCAGAGTTTTTCAAAGCCTTCAAAACAGAGAAACAAACCACCGAACATCAATAGCGGTGTAACGGCCCAGGGTATAAAGGCGCTGATCAGCAGGGCTGCCGGCACCAGAATAAGCTTGTTGCGAAAAGAGCCCTTGGCAACGGCCCATACCACAGGCAGCTCCCGATCGGCGCTGATCCCTGTTACCTGCTGCGCATTAAGCGCCAGATCATCTCCCAACACCCCGGCGGTTTTCTTGGCGGCAACCTTACTCATTACCGCCACATCATCCAGGATGGTGGCAATATCATCCAACAGAGTCAGTAGACTCGCTCCAGCCATTTAAATCTCCTTAAACCAGGTCAATTTTGCGCTCTTAATAGGTTCGGTGTGCAACATATTCAAGTGGCACCAGTGCACTTTTTCAGCGCAGTACTGCCACATCAGCCTGGCCGTTCCCCCGCCGGCTATGGTAGCGCATGGGCGCATGCCACCACAGTAAAAAATGCTTAACCTATGTTGTTCTTCAAGAACTATTCTTCAGGACAAGATTGAGCGGCACTTTTCACTACAACTCGGAGTATACTAGGGCAAGTTCAAGTGAATTTGTCAGAATCAACAGGATGGCATTATGACCCAAGATGAAATGAAGAAAGCGGCCGGTTGGGCGGCGCTGGAATATGTCGAGAAAGACAGCATAGTTGGCGTAGGCACCGGCTCTACCGTCAACCACTTTATCGATGCTCTGGCTACGATAAAGGCCGATATTGAAGGCGCGGTTTCCAGCTCTGAAGCCTCCACCGCCAAACTCAAACAGTTGGGGATCCCTGTGTTTGATCTCAATTCAGTAGATAAGCTGTCTGTCTATGTCGATGGCGCCGATGAAATCAACGGCCACATGGACATGATCAAGGGTGGCGGCGCCGCGCTGACCCGGGAAAAGATAGTTGCAGCCGTGGCCGACAAGTTTATCTGTATCGTTGATAACACCAAGCAAGTCGATGTGCTGGGCAACTTCCCGCTGCCGGTAGAAGTGATCCCCATGGCCCGCTCCTACGTAGCCCGTGAGCTGGTTAAACTGGGTGGCGATCCTGTCTATCGTGAAGGTGTGGTAACAGATAACGGCAACGTCATTCTGGATGTCTATAACCTGAAGATACTGAATCCCAAAGAGCTGGAAGTGCAGATTAATGCCATAGTGGGCGTAGTGACCAATGGTCTGTTCGCCAACCGTGGCGCCGATGTGCTCCTGGTGGGCACCCCAGAAGGGGTTAAAACCATCAAGTAAGCCCTAAGCTTAAATGCCAAAAGCCGCCAGCAGGCGGCTTTTTTGTGAAAATATGAGCGAATTGCAGGGCAAGAGCAAAGCAAGAACAGTCGGCTCAGGAGTAAAAAATAGCCAACCAGACAGTAGTTTGCTCCTCGGCGGTCCAACTGACTCTGTGGCGCACATGAGCGGGGATATTGAGCCAGTCCCCCGGGTTCAGGCTCACTTCTGAACCATCTTCATACTGCAGCCGGGCGGCGCCTTGCAGCAACAATACCCATTCATGCTGCGCTTGATCGTACCATTGCCCTTCGGGCGTTACCTGACCGTGGGACAGAATGCGCTCAATTTTAAGATCCGGCGTGGCCAAGAGCGCGTCAAACTGCTCGGCATCAAGCTGCTTGGGTAAGTTGGCAAACAGATTGTTCATCTTGCTCTCCTGCGACATATGAGCCGTTACTCAGCCTATCTCTATCTTAAATAGACTCCCGGTGTGCACTTGGTTTTACTGCCTGTTTTACTGCTTGTTTTACAGGGGCTCCAGCTGCTCAACCAGCAACTGCAGGTTACTGTTGCCGCGAAACTCGTTCACATCCAGCTTATACAGCAGGCGCACATGATTGATGCTGGCATCGGGCCAGGTGTTGAGATCCACATTGAAGGCGATTGCATCGGCCATGATCCGGCCGCACTCAGTCTCCAGCACCAGTTTAAGATGTTTCTCTGCCACCAGTCTTTGCTGCAGAATTCTGAAATGGCCATCAAATAGCGGCTCGGGGAAGGCCTGGCCCCAGGGACCGGCATCTCTGAGCAGCTGCGCCGTATCCAAGGTAAAACATTCAAGCGGCAATTCACCGTCGGAGAACAGCTCGCCATTGAGATCTTCCAGGGTCAGCAGCTCACGGACACAGGTGTCAAAGGCCGCGGCAAACTGCTCGAAGGCATCCTTACGCAACGACAGCCCGGCGGCCATGGCATGACCACCGAACTTGAGGATCATCCCGGGATGACGGGCATTGATAAGCTCCAGCAGATCGCGCATATGCAGCCCCTTGATGGAACGAGCCGAGCCCTTGATTTCAGTGTCGCTGGCTTCGGCAAAGGCGATTACCGGGCGGTGGAACCTGTCTTTAATCCGGGAAGCCAGAATGCCTATCACCCCCTGATGCCAGTCCGGCTGATAAAGGGCGATGCCCCAGGGCTGTTCACTCTCTTTGAGCTGCAGCGCCTCCAGGCTCTTCATCGCTTCTTGCTGCATGCCGGTTTCCAGCTCGCGGCGCTCGGCGTTGAGGCCATCAAGCTCGGCCGCCATTCTTCTCGCCTTGAGCATGTCATCGCACAAGAGAGTTTCAACCCCGAGCGCCATTTCATCCAGCCTTCCGGCGGCATTGAGTCTGGGGCCAACCGCAAAGCCGAAATCGGCGGCCACCAAACGCGCCGGATTGCGGCGGGCCACCTCCAGCAAGGCGGTGATCCCCGGGCGACAGGCGCCGTTTCGCACCCGTTTGATACCCGCGTCCACCAGAATACGGTTGTTGGCATCGAGCGACACCACATCGGCCACAGTGCCCAAGGCCACCAAGTCCAGCAATACGCTCAAGTTGGGCTCGGCCAAGGCATGATTAACAAACCAGTGACGTTTTCTCAGCTCGGCCCGCAGTGCCAACATCAGATAGAAAGCCACCCCGACCCCGGCAATCGACTTGGAAGCGAAGCTGCAACCGGGTTGGTTGGGGTTAATAATGGCATCGGCCTCGGGTAATTCATTGCCCGGCAAATGGTGATCTGTGATGACAACCGTCATCCCCAGCGCCTTGGCGGCCCTGACGCCTTCGATGGAGGAAATACCGTTATCGACAGTGATCAGCAACTCGGCGCCCTTACCGTGCGCCACCGCCACTATTTCAGGGCTGAGGCCATAACCATAATCGAAACGATTGGGGATCAGATAATCACAGTTTTCCATTCCCATCATTCTGAGCGCCAACAGACACACACTGGTGGAGGTGGCGCCATCGGCATCGAAATCACCCATGATCAGAATACGGCGGTTGGCGGCGATGGCATCGGCCACCAGCTCGGCCCCTTGCTGCAAGCCCAGCATGGTATCCGGCCTGAGCAGACGCTTGAGCACCAGTTCGCACTCGGGAGCCTGAACGCCGCGACTGGCGTAAATCTGTTTTAAAAGCGGGTGCAGATTAGCGGGTAAATGGCTGTCGTCCACCCTGGGACGACGGACGATTTTGTGGATCACTGTGGGTTATTCTTGAAAATGGCTTTGCCGGGCAAGATAACAAAAAGGCGAGTGGGTTGCTCGCCTTTTTGAATGGGATTTTTCGATTACTGCTGAGCACGCTCAAGATTATACAACAACTCTTTCGGTGGCTGATAACCCGGGATCAGGCTGCCATCTTCGAGGATAACCGCCGGAGTACCATTGATGCCGAAACTCATCCCCAGTTGATACTGCCCAGGAATATTGGCATCGCACTTGGCCATTTTGATACTCTTGCCGGCCTTGGCGTCATCCATGGCCTTGTGAGGGTCCTTGGCACACCAAACCGCTTCCATCTCCTCGGCGTTGGGTGAAGGCACGCCCTGACGGGGATAGGCCAGATAGCGCACTGTTATCCCCAAATCGTTGTATTCCTGCATCTGGTTATGCAGCTTACGGCAATAACCACAGGTGATATCGGTAAAGACAGTCACCACATGCTTTTCGTTCTTGGCCTTGTAGACCAGCATCTTGTCTTCAAATGGCTTGAGCATCTCGAGTCTTGGGCCTGCAAGCGCCGCCTCGGTGAGGTTTTTCATCCCTTGGTTCAGATCATAAACATTGCCATGCAGCAGCTTGGAACCATCTTTGCTGATATAGAGTACGCCACGGTTGGTGATTGCCTGATACAAGCCTGGGATAGGTGAATCTGCCATAGAGATCACTTCAATACCCAAGGTGTCACTGAGCTTTTGCTTCAGTTGATCACCCGGCTCGGAAGCCGCTGAGGCGGCACCGACAAAGGGTGTAACCGCCAGCGCCAGACACAGGGAAAATGCACGGGTTAACTTCATTGGAAATCCTATCTTATTTGGGCCTGATTGGGTTTTATCGTCTTTCATCAGACCGGGCCAGAGGCTGAAAAGTTACAGGCTGTTGTCAGTTAAAGCAACTAATACCATCTTATACAAGAGCTTGCTCTCATCAAACCCCTCTCGGCCATTAGCGTTAAAGCCAAATGGTTTACAAGGGATAACCTATTCAACCTCTTGGATGATGCTGTTGATGTAGCGACTGCAACCTGGCATTGGCCACATGGGTATAGATTTGGGTGGTAGACAGCGAGCTGTGCCCCAGCAGCAACTGCACTACCCGCAAGTCGGCGCCATGGTTAAGCAAATGGGTGGCAAAGGCATGCCTCAGGGTATGGGGCGACAACTCAGTACTGATACCAGCCCGCAATGCATAGAGCTTGATCCTGTGCCAGAAAGTCTGGCGGGTCATCATCTGGGCGCGTTTGGAGGGAAACACCACATCACTCTGTTTACCGCCGAGCAGCTCGGCGCGCGCCAACTTGAGGAAGGACTCTATTTCGCTGACGGCCACCTCGCCCATGGGCACCAGACGCTCCTTGCCGCCTTTCCCCATGATCCGTACCAGCCCCTGACGCAGACTCACCTGCTCCAGCGTCAACCCCACCAGTTCACTGACCCTGAGCCCGGTGGCGTATAACAGCTCCAGCATCGCCTTGTCTCTGGCTTCGACCGGATCTTCCCGTATGGGCTCAGCCAGCAGGGCATCCACCTCGGCCTCGCTGAGACTGCCGGGCAGTTTGCGCTTGAGCTTGGTGGAGGCGATACGCGCCATAGGATCTTCCGTTATCAGTTGCCGACGCAGCAAAAAACCATAAAAGCGCCGCAAGCTGCTCTTCAACCTGGCGCTGCTGCTCTCGGCTCCCCCTTTATCGAATCGAAAACCGAGATAATCCTGCACCACTTCGCGCCCGGCAGTGCTGAGCGTCAGCCCTCTTCCCTGCAGGTACTGATCAAAATGGCGCAGGTCATTGCGATAGGCAGCCAGTGTGTTGTCGCTCAACCCCTTACTGGACCATAAATCATCGAGAAAACCTTCAATCAAGGGATCCAGGACATAAGCGGATGAAGAAGTCGCGGCCACAAACAATACTCCAATAAAAAACGGCGTCATCAAGGATAACGCCGTCTCGAAATAGACTCCAGCCACTCAGAGCTCTTGCAAAGGACTTAAGGTTAGTTGCTGCGAACTATGCCTTACATCAGCCCGGTAAGCTAATGCAGAGCATAGATGCAACTTGTGAGTGAATACCTTCCTCAGGTCGTTTGCGCGGCCTTAGGGCTGACAAACAGACAGATAATCATCACTGTCAGAGTTGGCGGTAGCCAGGCCATGCCCTCTTCGTAAAGCGGCAAGGTAGACATCACAGGGGCCAGGCTTTCCACCCCTGAAACAAATGCCAACAGCAAAGCATTGGGTTCGGCAACTTCAGTCAACGGCTTGAGTGAAGCCACAGTCACCTTAAGCGCATCAAAAATCCCGAAGAACAAGGCCACCGACAGCGCCAATCTGTGGGCAAATTTCGGATTGCGGAAATACGGTGTCAGGAAGGTCACCAACACCAAAGCAATAGCCACTGGGTAGATGGTCATCAGCACGGGGATACTGATAGCCAGCAGTTGGGTTAGACCTACGTTGGCTACCACGGCACAGATCACGCTGAACAGCACCACCAGAAAGCGATAAGTGGCACCCGGGATCAACTCCTGAAAAAAGTCAGAGCAGGCACTCACCAAGCCTACGGCCGTGGTCAAACAGGCAAGAGTCACCACTGTGGACAGCAGGATAATCCCCATATCACCGAACTCATGAGTCACATAATTGGTGAGGATCTGACCACCGCTCTCTGCGCCCTTGGCCATATCGCCGGCAGTTGCCCCAAGGAAAAACAGTGACACATACACAAATGCCAGCCCGGCAGCGGCCACCAAGGCGGCACGCACCAGATAGCGGGTCTGTAAGCCTGGCTCAGACACCCCTTTGTTACGCAAAATATCGATAATCAGCATACCGAACATCAAGGACGCCAGGGTGTCCATGGTGTTATAACCTTCGATAATGCCTTTGGTCAGCGGATGCTTGATATAGTCGCCGCTGGCGGCCGGTACCTCACTGCCGGGCAGCAAGATCACCGAGACCGCCAGTCCTACCAGCAGCAGAATCAGCACAGGAGTCAACACCTTGCCTATGCTATCCATCAGCTTGCCTGGAAACAGTGCCAGCAGCATAGTCACAATAAAAAATCCCAGGGTATAAAATAGTTGCGGCTTATTCAGTTCAAGTCCAAGGATATTGACTACCGATGCTGGGTCTTGAATGAAAGGCAGCGCACCAATCTCATAGGCCACCAGGCCGGTACGAGGCGCCGCGAAGGCTGGGCCAATAATGATATAAATTGCCACCGCCAGAGCTGTCGCGGCAAAGGCCGGCAACAGCTTCATCACTTTGCCCTGCGCCTTGGCGACAGCTATCAAGCCGGCCAGCGGTAACCCCACGGCGGTAATCAAAAAGCCAATCATGGCCAGTGGCATATTGTCGCCGGCCAGTTGTCCGGCAAAAGGAGGAAAAATCAGGTTGCCCGCCCCCAGGAAAAACGCAAAGGTCATGAATCCCAGGCCCAGGGTGTCACCAAGTGTCAATTGAGTCTTGTGCACTGTATGCCCCATCTTGTTATGTTTTTTTAATAAACTTAAGTGATTGCGACATTTTTAGCTATAGCTGAAATAACAGCCGCCGCGCTCGCCCTATTCGAGTGTAAAGCCTTTATTACAGGTATCCGTGGTAAATTCGGCCCATTCTTGGCGAGTTTATGAACAAATGGCAGGGGTTTTCGCTGCTTTGCTTATCCTAAAACTGTTTTACCTTGATCTAATTCGCAGAATGCTGCGAATTAAGGGGAAACACTAATACCAGACCCAACCAAAGTACGCAATAACACGCCCCAACAGCCGACCAAAAACACAACAGATGCAAATCTCAGGATGAAAAAAAGTTGTTCAAGGTCACACCCAGCCCCAAACGAGGCAACAGACATAGCATTTTGCAAACATTTACTGGCGGCCCAACTTCCCTGCTGGTACGACCTTTAACACTCGCCCGACATCACTAACCTAAAGTGAGCAGCATCCCCTGCCAAAGTATGAACTCCAGCGAAACAAAGCTATGGCAAAGCCTTGGCGAATGATGACTCTTTCGGGATAAAATCACCGCCAAGCATTTTGCTTGAGAGGTTGGGCAGTTAATGGCATTCAGTTTCAAGGCATTTCATATCGAAGATCACGGCTGCGGTATGCCGGTCAGCACCGATGGGGTGCTCTTGGGCGCCTGGGCGCCCTTAACCGGGGCCAAACGAGTATTGGATATAGGGGCCGGCAGCGGCTTGCTGAGTCTAATGGCGGCGCAGCGCAGTGAGGCCGAAATACTGGCGGTTGAGATCGACCACAGCGCAGCCCATGCCAGCAATGCCAACTTCAAGGCTTCACCCTGGTCGAGCAGACTCGCTCTGTTTCAAGGCTCGATTCAGGCCTATTGCGATGAACTTGCCTTAGCAGACTCAGCGCTGTTCGACCATATTCTCTGTAACCCGCCCTATTTCGAAACCGGCCCGCGCTCCAATGACCCCAAACGGGCCACAGCGAGACATACGGAACAGCTGAACTTTGACGAGCTGTGTCTGGCGATAAAGCAGTTGTTAAAACCACAGGGGCAGGCGAGTCTTATTCTGCCAATCCAGAGCCTAGAGAGATTTGAGCGCGCCGCAATTGAGCAAGGTTTGCGACTGGCCGCACGGGTCAGTGTCAGCAGCACGCCTCAAAAGCCCTGTAACCGACAGTTGTTACTGCTTGAGCATGTCAAGGAAGGCGAAGCGGTTACCGAGCCAAAAGCCCATTCTTCCCTTTATATAAGAGAAGCTGACGGCCGTTATTCAGAGGCCATGATACAACTGACCCGGGATTTTTACCTGAAACTTTAAACCATTGCTTACAGTAAAGGACTTGGGCATTCGTTGCCAACCAAACCCGGGATCCAAGCCGTTAAGCCGCCACAGACCACAGATGGGATTTATTCACAGCTTCCCAAGCTCCAAGCTGTGCACGGCAACCCAGACAAGGTATACTCCCGCGCATTATTGTTTGAGATGCTTCCCATGCTATTTGAAGATTTTGATCTGGACCATAGGCTTTTAGATTCGCTGAAAGCTATGGGCCACAAGACACCGACCAGTATTCAACAATTGGCTCTGCCTTTGGCGCTGGAGCAGCGGGATATTCTTGCCCACGCCCCGACCGGCACAGGTAAGACCGCCAGTTTCCTACTGCCGGCACTGCAACACCTGATTGACTTCCCCCGTCGTCGTCCCGGCCAGGCCAGAGTACTGGTGTTGACCCCGACCCGCGAGCTGGCTAGTCAGGTACACAGGTACGCCTGCCATCTGGCGACCGGACTTGGGCTGGACATAGGCATCATCACAGGCGGCGTTCCATACGCCCCCCAGGAAGAAGCCCTGGCCGGTAACCTGGATATTCTGGTGGCGACTCCGGGTCGCCTGCTCGAATACTTGGAGAAGCGTAAGTTTGAAGCCACCGAAGTGGAACTGCTTATCATAGATGAAGCCGACCGCATGCTGGATATGGGCTTCTCTCAGGTGGTGCAGACCATAGCCATAGAAGCACAGGGACGTAAGCAGAACATGCTGTTCTCCGCCACGCTGGAAGGTAGCGGCGTGCGCCGTTTTGCCGGCGAGCTGCTCAATGATCCTGTGTTAGTAGAAGCCGAACCACCACGCAGCGAAAAGGCCAAGATCCATCAATGGATCCACCTGGCCGATAATAGAGAGCACAAGTTTGCTCTCTTGTGCCACCTGCTCAATCAGGAAGAAACCAAACGCGCCATCGTCTTTTGCAAGACCCGCGAAGTGGTCAGCAGCCTGGAAGGCTTGTTGCTGCAGGCCGGGATCCCCGCCGCCTTTATGCGCGGCGATATGGAGCAAAAGAAACGTTTCCAGGCGCTGGGGCGTTTCACCAAGGGGGAAGTCAAGGTACTGTTGGCTACCGACGTCGCTGCCCGAGGCATAGATATCGAAGGCATCACCCATGTGATCAACTATGATATGCCCCGCTCTGCCGACGCCTATGTGCACAGAATTGGCCGTACCGGCCGCGCCGGTGCCAAGGGCACAGCCATCTCTCTGGTGGAAGCCCATGATATGCGGATCCTCAACAAGATTGAGCGCTATATTGAGCAAAAGCTGAAACGGCGGATCATTGAAGAGCTGCGTCCCAAGCACAAAGAAGCCAAGGTGCCGACCAAGAAAAAGGTCAAAACCAAGGATGCCAGCACCAAGAACGGCAAGAAAAAGAAGAAGAAATAAGCAAGGGGCGAACAAGTCCGATGCGTGCTCTACTCAGGCTTACTGACCTGAGTACAAGACATGGTTCGCAGTAAATGGACTAAGTCTTTTGCAAGAACGCCATAAGCTGCGGCTTAAGCTATCGCAAAAAAGGACCTTTGGGTCCTTTTTTGTTACCTGCCTCACAGCCTTCTCACCACTAACAGCTTTTGACACATTTTATTTACAAAAACACATTTATTGGCCGTTGCTTGTCTGGTAATTTAGGCTCAGATCAAGCCGCAAGCATGGATATGCAGAAGATTATGAAGACATTTTTCCGAAGAATAGCACCACTGATCATCATAGTGGTCGCCGTAATTGGTGCCGAACTCCTGATGATGACCAAGCAAGAGCCGGAGCAAAAAGCGGAGGAGATCCCGCTGCCTGTGGTCGACGTGACTCAGGTCGAACAACAGACAATGTCACTCAATCTGCCCTCTTACGGCACTGTGACTCCCAAGTACAAGACTCAGTTGGTCAGTGAAGTTCAGGGCCGAATCCTCAGCATAGCCCCGGCCTTTGTGGCCGGTGGCGTGGTGCATCAAGGCGATGAACTGGCGGTGATAGAACCTTCTGACTATGAGGCCGACCTGATGCAGGCCCAGGCGACTCTGGCCCAGGCCAAGGCAGCATTGGATGAAGAAATCGCCCGTGGCGAAGTCGCCAAGATAGAATTCAGCGGTTATGACAACGGCATGCCACCCGAGCTTGGCTTGCGGGTTCCTCAGTTAAAGAAAGAGCAAGCCAACGTCAAGTATGCCGAAGCGGCACTCGCCAGAGCCAAACGCAACCTGGAACGCACAGTTATCCGGGCCCCTTTCGATGCCATAGTGCGTGCCCGCAGTGTCGATTTGGGGCAATACGTTTCCATCGGCACCAACCTGGGAGAGCTTTACGACACAGCCGTGGCCGAAGTGCGCCTACCGCTGGCCAACAAAGACCTGGCCTATCTGGAGTCGGTGGATAACCCTGATACTCAAGTGACCCTGAGCGCCGCCTTAGCGGGTAAAACCGTGACCTGGACCGGTAAGGTAGTACGCAGTGAAGGGGTGATAGATCCGGATAACCGCATGGTCTATCTGGTGGCCGAAGTGCAGGATCCTTATCTGAGAAAGCAGAAACAGAGCGGCCAACTGCCACTGAAATTCGGCAGCTTTGTCAATGCCGTGATCAAGGGCCGCACCGTCGATGGCCTGGTGAAACTGCCAAGGTATATGGTGCGTAATCAGCATGTGGCCGTGGTAGACAAGGACAACAAGATAGAGATGCGTCACGTCAACGTGGTACGCACAGATCTTGAGTATGTCTACATCAAGGACAGCCTCAAGGATGGCGAGCGAATCTCCAAGACCAACCTTAACAATATGACCAATGGTCAGTTGGTGCGGGTTGCCAACAGCAAAGATAAAGACGCTTCCCACAGTGAAGATAATGATACTCAGGAGCAGCGCCTGGCTGCGGCGGGTGAACTCTGATGGAGCAGGAAAAAGGAATCATTGCCTGGTTTACCCGCAACAATGTCGCCGCCAACCTCTTGATGTGGGTTTTGCTTATCGGCGGGATCTTCAGCGCCTTTCTGATCAATAAAGAGGTGTTTCCCAGCTTCGAACTCAACTATTTGCGGATCTCGGTCGCCTACCCCGGCGCCGCGCCGCAAGAGATTGAAGAAGGGATCACCATCAAAATTGAAGAGGCGATTCAGGACATCAGCGGCATCAAGAAGGTTACCTCAGTAGCCAGTGAAGGGGTGGGCTCAGTCACCATAGAGGTGGAAGACGGCTATGATGCCAAAGAGGTGCTGGATGAGGCCAAACTCAGGGTCGATGCCATCGCCACCTTCCCGGCCAATATCGAAAAGCCTGATATCTACCGGATCAAGCCGGAAAACAACGTAATTTGGGTGTCTGTCTATGGCGACATGACACTGCACGACATGAAAGAGCTGGCCAAGGAGATCCGCGATGAGATCACCAACCTGCCGGCGGTGACCCGTGCCGAAGTGACCGGGGTACGCGACTATGAAATCGGTATCGAAGTCTCGGAAGATAAGCTCAGAGAGTACGGCCTCACCTTCACTCAGGTAGCGCAGGCAGTGCAAAACACCTCGATAGATCTGCCCGGTGGCTCAATTCGGGCTCAGGACGGTGACATACTGCTGCGTACCAAGGGCCAGGCCTACACGGGAGATGACTTTGCCAACATAGTGGTCAGCACTCGCGCCGATGGCAGCCGGGTGATGCTGCCCATGGTGGCCGAGATCAAGGATGACTTTGAGGAGCGGCTCGAGTACACCCGCTTCGATGGCATGCCGGCGGCCATCATAGAGATCACCAGCATCGACGATCAAAACGCTCTGACGATTGCCGATCAGGTCAAAGGTTTTATTGCCGAGCGTCAAGCCACTCTGCCCAGCGGCGCCAAGCTGGACTACTGGGGCGACCTGACCCACTATCTCAAGGGCCGCCTCAACATGATGCTGTCCAACATGTTGATGGGTGCCTTACTGGTGTTCATTATCCTGGCGCTGTTTCTGGATCTGAAACTGGCCTTCTGGGTCATGCTGGGGCTGCCTGTGTGTTTCCTCGGCGCTATGGCGCTGATGCCCATGGAACCTATAGGCATGTCTATCAACATGTTGACTCTGTTCGCCTTTATTTTGGTGCTGGGGATAGTGGTGGATGATGCGATAGTCATAGGCGAGAGTACCCATACAGAGGTTGAGCGCCACGGCCACTCGGTCAACAATGTGATCCGCGGTGCCAAGAAGGTCGCCATGCCCGCCACTTTCGGGGTGTTGACCACAATTGCCGCCTTTATCCCCATGTTGATGGTGCCAGGTCCCATGGGGATCATCTGGAAATCCATCGGCATAGTAGTAATCCTCTGCCTGGCCTTCTCGCTGGTGGAGTCCAAGTTCATTCTGCCGGCGCACCTGGCGCACATGAAGCCCAGCAAACCCAATCCCAACCCAGGGCCATTTGGTCGCTTCAAGCGCGCCTTCAACGACAAAGTGCAGCATTTTATCCACCACAGTTACCGCAACTTTATGGAGCGGATGATCCCCCACAGATATACCCTGGTGGCGGGTTTTATCGGCGTGCTTATTCTGTCGGTCGCCATGGTCACCAGTGGCAAGGTGCGCTGGGTGCTCTTCCCGGATATTCCATCCGACTTTATCCAAGTCAATCTGGAAATGGATGAAGGCAGCTCAGAGCTCAACACCCTGGATGCAGTGCAGAAAATTGAAAATGCCCTCTATGCCATGAACCAGCAGATGGAGTCCGAAATCGGCTACCCTGTGGTGAAGCACAGCTTTATCAATATGAGCAGCCGCACCTCGGCATTTATCTTTGCCGAGCTGACCAAGGGTGAAGACAGGGACGTAGACGGCGTGACCATAGCCGAGGCCTGGCGCAAACAGCTGCCGGACTTGGTGGCAGTGAAGAAACTCAATATCAATGCCAGCACCAATGATGCCGGCGGCGATATCTCTTTCCGCTTTACCTCCACCGATCTGGAACAATTATCTGCGGCCGCCAAAGAACTGAAACAGCAGCTTGCCAGCTATGAAGGCGTTTATGATATTGCCGATAACTTCTCCTCCGGCAGCCATGAAATTCGCCTCAAGATTCGTCCCGAGGCCGAGGCGTTGGGGCTGACGTTATCGGATCTGGCGCGCCAGGTGCGTTATGGCTTCTATGGCTATGAGGCGCAACGAATTTTGCGCAACAAGGAAGAGGTCAAGGTGATGGTGCGTTATCCGCTGGAGCAGCGCCGCACCATAGGCCACCTGGAGAACATGATGATCCGCACGCCAAACGGCATGGCGGTGCCCTTCTCTACCGTGGCCGAACTGGAGCTGGGGGAATCTTACTCTTCCATAACCCGGGTGGATGGTCGCAGGGCGATTACCGTAACCGCCAACGCCAACAAGGATAAAGTGGAGCCCTCCAAGGTGGTGCAGGAGATCCAGGAGAAGTTTATGCCCGAACTCGAGCGCAAATATCCCCATATTTCCGCCAGCCTCGACGGTGCCAGCCAGGATGAACAGGCCGCCATGGTCGGCTTACTGCAAGGTTTCTTCTTCGCGATATTTACCATCTATGCCTTGATGGCCATTCCGCTCAAGTCCTACAGCCAGCCGTTGATCATCATGTCGGTGATCCCCTTCGGTATGATAGGTGCGCTGTTTGGTCACTTTATTCTGGGGCTATCCATGAGCATTCTCAGTCTCTGCGGCATAGTTGCTCTGGCTGGGGTAGTGGTGAATGATTCATTGATTTTGGTGGACTTCGTCAACCGCGCCCGAGAGCAGGGCCAATCTGTGGTCAAGGCGGCCATAGATTCGGGTTGTTATCGTTTCCGGGCGATTATCCTCACCTCGCTGACCACTTTTGTCGGCCTGGTGCCCATCATCATGGAGCGCAGCCTGCAAGCACAGATAGTGATCCCCATGGCCACCTCTCTGGCGTTCGGTATTCTGTTCTCCACCTTGGTGACCCTGATCCTGGTGCCCATGCTCTATATCATTCTCGATGATCTGACCCACAAGAGCCGAGCCCTGTACCAGTGGTGGTGGCGCCCGAAAGAGGCAGAGGCCCAGATGAATGATCCTCAACATTGATTGGGTTATGGAGGGAGCCGAAAGGCTCCCTTTTTATCGGCCAGCAACAAACTCAACTCTATCGCGCCCCGTACCAAGTGGGTGTTTTCTGATCCTGCTAGCATTTTCAACATGGATTCTTGGTTAGACTCGAAGATATATCCTGCATGCCCTATTGAGTCGTTATGAGCAGCACAGCCGCAAAGCAACCCACACTCGTCTATGACATCCGCAACAGCCGCTATCTGAATATTACCGGCCGCTGCACCTTGAGATGTCGCTTCTGCCCCAAGCACAACGGCAGCAAGAGTATTCATGAGTATCAACTGGATCTCAAGGTTCGTCCCCGCGGCAGCGATATCATTCCGCTGCTGGGCGAGGTAACCCGTTTTGATGAATATGTGTTCTGCGGCTACGGTGAGCCAACGCTCAATCTCGACACCTTGCTGGAGGTGGCCCGCGAAATCAAACGCCGCGGCGGCAAGGTTAGAGTCAATACCGATGGCCTCGGCAACCTGTTTCACAGGCGCAACATATTACCGGAACTGGCCGAGAGCGTAGATGCCCTGTCGGTCTCACTCAATGCCGACACTGAAGCGGGCTACATCAAGCACTGTCGACCACGGCTGGCGGGCTCCTGGGATGCGGTCAATGCCTTTATCCGCGAAGCGCCCCGTTACATTAAACAGGTACAGGTATCGGCACTCGATGGCCTGGAAGGGGTGGATATCGACGCCTGTCGCAAGATAGTGGAAGACGCCGGTTGTCAATTCAAGCACAGGGTCCTCGGGCAGCTGGGATAATTTAGCTGCCGAACCCTGCCGATGATGCCATAAACCCCGGTCAAAGCCGTCACATAACTGATTTGCGCCTTGCTTGGCCCCATTGTTAACCGCCCGGTGAGCACTCAGTCACCGTCGATGCCCGCCGGATTAATTCGTGTTAACATGAGCGCAATTTTTCACTCCGGAGCCAGCACAGTTCCATGTTCAAAAAGAATACCGGACTCAAAGACACGCCTTTGCTTATCTCGGCTCAGGGTATTCACTGGTCCCAGCAGCGCTTGCTGGCCGTTGCCAGTCAGCTGAGCATGCTGGTGATCACTGTGATACTTATTACCAATGTGTTAATCACATTGGGCGAACGACGTCTTCAGGAAGAGTGGGCGGTGCAAAGATACAGCGAGCTGCAAACCGTCGGCGCCCTGCTGGCCGATAAAATCTCCTTCCAACAGTTTCGCACCCAAATGTTTGCCAAGTCCGAGTATCTGCGACAGTACCTGGATAATCCGGGGCATAAGGAATATCAGCGTCTGTTAACAAGCTGGGACAGCCTGAAGCGTAGCACCCCCGAGCTGCTGGATCTGGCGCTGTTTGATGCCGACGGCAAGTTTCGGATCGCTACCAGTAATAGCTTCGGCAGCATGTCGATGCCGCCGGCACTCTTGGGTAACAAGCATAACCTCGGAAGCCAGGATATTTATACCTCGGCATTGGAGTTTGCCCCGATTGGCGGGCGTCTCGAACCTTACATCTATCAAGTAGCCCGATTGGAAACTCAGGATCAGACTGTGCGCGGTTATCTGGTCACCTACAACTCCATGTTGCAAATGCTGCAGGCGATAAAACCCGCTTTCTCCAGCAATGCCTCACCGCTATTGCTGTTTGACAATCAAGGCCTGCTCTATGCAGGAGCATCGGATCTGGAGCCCTTGGCAAGGTTACCGGAAACCATGGGCAGCAGCATAAGACAGAGCTACCCGGCACTGTGGAGCAAGATGGCCGCAAGCAACTTTGGCCAATTCCACGGTGAAGACGCCACCTTCGTCTACCTCAAGTTGCAGTTGGCCTCGCCCAATGATGCCAAACGTGAATATCTGCTGCTTTCCTATATCCGCAATCACGATATCGCTTCGCGCTTTTTCCAATGGCGCAATATGCTGTTGGCCTGTGCCGCCATACTGACCATTCTGGCGACCGCGGTTATTCTGCTGACCCATATGTTCCGCCTTGAACAACGTGCCAGGCAAAACAGCATTGAGTTGGCCCGTGGCCTGTTCCGCTCCAACCTGGGTTGTGTACTGGTCAATCCCAGTGGCCGTATCGTCAGCGCCAACGCCACCGCGGCCCGTATTCTGCAACTCGAACAGGATGAGCTGCCGGATCGCAGTTTGCAGCGGATCCTGCAGTTGGAAGATGAGCTCTACTTATCAATGAAGCAGCAACTGGCAGATATCGGCGAGTGGCGCGGTGAGGTGCAACTCGAGTCACTGGATAACGCCCAACTCAGACTGCATATCCGCCGTTACTATGCCAGCCGACAGACTTATCTACTGATTACCCTCGAGGATATCGGCGAACTGAAACAAGCCCAACAGGAAGCCTTCCTCAGTAAGCTGTTGACCGGCAGCAATGTTGCCACCGCCCTAACCACGCCATCAGGACAGTTGCTCAAGGTCAACGACGCCTTCGATAAGCTGATGCAGCTCAATGGCGATATCAGCCATAGTCTGGCGGCTCTACTGGAAAACGATCTTGGTAACCAGTGGCAAAGAATAAGCCAATTGGTAAGTATGCAAGGCCAGTGGCAGGGGCAGATCCTTTGTACCCAGCGTCATGGCAGTTGCCTGCAGGCCACGCTCAAGGGCTATCTGGATCAAGACGGCGAGATTGAGTATCTGGTATGTACCCTGGAGCAGGCAACCCCAAGAAGTAAAGTTGAAGCCAGTGGCGATCTGGTGCCTCACCGCAGCACCATCCTGGTGAATCTCAGAGATCTGGATCGCTACTTCAAGTCCATGTCCGAAGAGGAAAAACTGCAGGCCAGTCTGCTTCTGATGGACATCAGCCCAGAGGGCATGCTCAGCCATATGAGTGATATTGGCCAGTTGGAAAACCGCCAACATGAGGTGGAGATGCAACTACTCAGGGATCTGCCCAACAGCTATCAAATGTCCCACTGGCAGTTGGGAAAACTCATTATCATATTGCCGGAAACCGATGCCAACCAGGCACACCACTATGCGGTCAAGGCACTGGCAAGCCTAAATGAAAACGGCTTGGCCGAAGGGATCAGTATAGGCATAGCCGCCTATCTGCCGGGCCAGAGTCTGGAGCAATTCCTCGGCAATGCCGAAGTAGCACTAAAACGAGCCAAGCAGACGGGTGAGCAGAATATCTGCCAGGCCTATACCCGCCAGCTCTAATATAAGTTGCCTTTGATACTAAAAAGTTGCTATCTGCGGCGCGGCTTTTCGCAGCGCCGACTACTGAGTACGGCTTAAGCGACAGCTGGCCTTGATATACAGAGCGTCCAAATAAAACAGCAAGCCTAAGCCTGCTGCCTCAATTATCTCTATGAATCGCTTGAATGGGCGTCACTTAAACGGGATTTTAAGCGGCGTAAGAGATACCCGGAGCGGACAACAACATAACAGCACTGCGCCCCAGGAGATCGTTGATCATCTGCTCGCCCTTATCCCCCAGCTCTATTTGGGCGTTTTCTCTGGCCATGGCCACGGCACGAAATAGAGTGATCTCTGGATTATTGTATCCACAGAGACTAAAGAAAAGCCTCAATACCGCCCTATGCTCTGCTTGATTAAGCGCCTGCATCCAGGAATGCTCGAGTGCTCCAACACTGGAAAAATCCAGAGCGGCCAGAAACAGTCGACCAATACGCACATCTAACCTTGTTAAAAAATCAATTTTGCGCGGAAAATGATGACTAATCCCCGTGCGGCTAATCCCCGTTGCTTCAGAAAGTGTTGTATAAGACATAGCCTCAAAGCCAATAGTTAAGATCTGTTTGAGAGCTTCGTCCATAATCTGATTGATAGTCAGCTCAGTCTGAGCCTTTGAACGCTTGGCCATTCTTGTTTGCCTCTTATCCCTTTTGTTTTTATTGCCAACGAGCTTATCAAAGGGATAAAGAGAATACTGCCAAAAATAGGGGTGCTAACAGTGTTTTTCACTTTCGTTCAGCAAATGTTCAGCTAAGAAAACTGAAAAAAATGCTTACTTTTCACATTATTGCAACATACCCTCTTTAAACAACAAAATATTGGCGCTTTCGGTTCCCAGCAACTGTTCCAGGGTGGGTTGCAACACTCTACCCAACTGCTCACGACGCCAAAACATATAGCTGGGAAGGACTTGCCGACGGTTTCGAGAAAAAAGATACTGCAGTAAGCTGGAAAATTCCGCCACTTCGTCCTGAGAATAACCACTGACGATCGGATAAAAATCGAGCACAAATGTTGCAAAATCAGCAAATCCTGCGATTTCTTGCTGATCATATTTTTTTAACACTTGTATCAGATACAATGGGCTCCAGTGTGACAAATTGCCGATATCAGAAATGACGGCCAGGTTGCGACGATGGTATTGTTGCCACACAAGTTCCAGACTGTTCCATTCTTTAGCACAACGCCAAGCGAGATAAGTATCAGCCAACCACTCATGGTCCAGTTCAGACAACTCGGCAGGCAAAACATCTCCTTGCAGACGCTTTACTTCCAAATGTCCCAACTCATGCCAGAGAGTTAATTGCGGCTGATGCCGCAACACCAGTTCATGATTTTGACCATTCCAGATAGCAGTTTGACTTTGAGGGATATATTGCGGTGCCCAGAGAACCATGCCGGCAATTTTGTCATCTTCGACGGGCAGAGACATGGCGCCTCTCATCCCCAAAGCATCGAAGAAAGCTTGTTGAGACAGGGGCAATTGCCGCTTGACCCTATCGGGGAGTTGCTGCAGACACAGTGGCAATTCAGATGGCGGACATATCAAGGCTTGTTTTGGACCCACATCGGTCCAAAACAAGCTTCCCGATAGCAACGCCGCCATCAACATCAGGATTTGGTCATAATATTCTGAATGATAGCTGTGGTGGAGATACCATCTTCGAATCCCAGCACCTTGACACTGCCACCGGCAGCGATCACCTCTTCACCGCCGGCTATCTCTTCCACCCGATAGTCTCCGCCCTTGACCAGGAGATCCGGCAACAATCTGGAAATCACCCGCTGCGGCGTATCTTCGCTGAAAGGCACTACCCAATCGACGGAAGCTAACCCTGCCAAAACAGCCATCCGCCGCTCCAAGCTGTTGACCGGACGTCCTTCGCCCTTAAGACGTTTTACCGAAGCGTCGTCATTAACCGCCACTATCAATCTATCGCCCAAAGCCCTGGCTTCTTTGAGATAACTAACGTGCCCGGCATGGAGTATGTCAAAGCAACCATTGGTCATCACCACTCGTTCGCCTCTGAGCTTGGCTTGCTGAATGGCGTACAGCAGTTGATCTTCGCTGACCACCCCAAAGCCCGATTCCCCCTGATGTAAAGCCAAAGCCTCAATGAGTTCAATACGACTGACAGTGGAAGTCCCCAGCTTACCAACCACCACACCTGCGGCGCTATTAGCAATAGCGCAAGCTTGCGGCAGGTCGCTGCCAGCCGCCAAAGCAGTGGCAAGCGCCGATATCACAGTATCTCCGGCACCTGTCACATCATAGACTTCCCTGGCCATAGTCGGGATATGCAACTCATCTCCTTCACTGGTGATAAGTGTCATGCCCTTCTCCGAACGAGTAACCAGAATCGCCCCCAGTTGATGCTCACTAATCAAGGCCTGCGCCTTGGCTACCAAATCGGCCTCCGAACTAACAGTGCCCACGACAGCCTCAAACTCATTCATATTGGGGGTGATCAGGCTGGCTCCGGCATAACGACCGAAATCACTGCCCTTGGGATCCACCAAGACACTGATCCCCTTTGCTCTCGCCTTGGCAATAAAGGCCTGAGGCTCAAAGATGGCCCCCTTGGCGTAGTCAGACAATACCAGTACCTTGCAATCATCCAACAAAGCCTCACTCTGCGCCAATAGCGCCTGGCTCTGTTCCCGGGCAAAGGTCTCTTCAAAATCCAAGCGGATAAGCTGTTGATTACAGCTCAGCACGCGCAGCTTAGTGATCGTGGGTTTATCTTCGACCGTCAACCACTTAGGCTCCACACCTAAAGCACTGATGCCCATATGCAGGGCTGCTGCGGCCTCATCGGCACCAACAATACCGGCCAGTTGCACCGACCCACCCAGCGCCGCGATATTTAGTGCCACGTTGGCTGCTCCGCCGGGCCTATCCTCTATTTGATTGATTCGCACCACAGGTACAGGCGCCTCGGGTGAAATGCGGCCGGTTGAGCCACCCCAGTATCGATCGAGCATGACATCACCAACGACCAGAACCTTGGCTTTTTCAAATGGGGGCAGAGTTACCTTCATAACGAACTTGTCTTCTTAGGGCCAAATAAACCCTAATTGTACCTAATTTTCACAATAAATTGGGTTAGAATATGCGGTAATTTTTCCAGTAAACGGGTTTATCGTTTTGGTAGAGAAAGCGCAATTTTCCACTCACTTGTATCATCCTAAATTCTGGTTGCTGTGGCTTGCTGTCGGTCTGGCCAGGCTGACTCTCCTGCTGCCACTTAAATGGCAAATGAAGCTTGGCAGCACCTTCGGCCTTGTGGCAATGAAGCTGGCCGGAAGCCGGGTCAACACCGCCAGACGCAACCTGGAGCTGTGTTTTCCACAAATGAGTAACGCGGAGCGGGAAAACCTGCTTAAGCGTAACTTTCAAGAAACCGGCAAGGCCATTTTCGACACTATCAACGCCTGGTGGTGGAACAACGACAAGGTGCAAAAGCACATGCAGATAAAGGGCCAGGAGCATGTAGAGCAGACACTGGCTGCCGGTCAAGGGGTTATTCTGTTTGCGGTTCACTGCTTGCCGCTGGAAATGGGCGCAAGAATATTCGGCCAATTTCAGCCCGGGGTTGGTGTGTATCGCCCCCATAACAATCCTGTAATGGAATACCTGCAGGTAAAGGGGCGTTTGCGTTCAAACAAGGCGCTGGTTCCCAAGCGGGATCTTAGGCAGATGGTGCGTTGCCTGCGTAACCCTGATGTCATCTGGTATACAGCAGATCAGGACTTTGGCCGCTCCAGTGCCGTCTTTATCCCCTTCTTCGCCGTTCCCGATGCCGCCACCATTACCGGCGGTACCACCTTGGCCAAGCTGGGTAAAGCCAAGGTGCTGCCTTTCTTTGTCGAGCGCAACGCCGACGATACGGGTTACAACATAGAGATCCAAGCGCCACTGGATAACTTTCCCGGCGAAAATGAGGTGGAAGACGCCAAACGCGGCAACGTCATTGTCGAGCAGCTGATCAGCCGTAACCCGGCGCAGTACATGTGGCTGCACCGCAGGTTCAAGACCCGCCCCAATGAGAGCACGCCCTCGCTCTATTAAGAAAATAACCGTAAAAATGCCGACTTAGGGTCGGCATTTCTTCGTTCTTCGCTTTTTTCAGTCTTCAGAGGGCAATCTCAAACCAACCCGGCTGACAGTCCCTTCCTGCACCTCGGCGACTATCCAGTCCAGCCCTTGCCAGAGGAATTGATCCCCCACTACAGGGTGACTGCCGAGTTGTTGCTGCAGTAAGTCGGCAACCCGCATCTGCTCATATTCGGGTTCCAGCTGCATGCCGTAAATAGGTGCCATATCGGCCAGCATCACATCCACTGAAATAAAGAAGTCACCAAAGAAGCGGGGCGCCTCGCGTTTTTCTGGCGCCTCACTGAACAGCTGACTCAAAGGTTCCAAATCGTCCTCTTGCCCCAGCACACAAAGAATGTCATCGGCCATCAGCCTGGTACTCCCCGAAGGGTGCAACAGTTCGTTATTGCGAAATACGGCGGCAATCCGGGTTCCCGCCGGCATGGCAAGGCGCCTTAGAGGTTCACCGATACACCATTTGTTTTCGCTGAGGCGATAGACAAATATCTCCCATTCACTGGTGGGATAAATTTCCACCCCTGCGCGGGATATGGGTGCCGGTTTGGGGGGCAACTCCACCTTGGCCAGCTGCGCCGCCTTGGACAAGGTACTGCCCTGCAGCAGCAAGGAAACCATCACCACGAAGAAGGCCAGGTTGAAGTAAAGCTGCGCCTGTGGCAGCCCCGCCATCATGGGAAATACCGCCAAAATAATGGGTACGGCGCCGCGCAGCCCAACCCAGGAGATAAACCATCTGTCTCTGTCATGGAAGCTGCGAAACGGTAGCAAACTAAGCCAAACCGCAATCGGCCGCGCCAGAAAGATCATCCCAAAGGCCAGTGCCAAACCCGGTAAGGCGATATCTTTCAGATCCGATGGCGTCAGCAAGAGTCCCAGTACCAGGAACATGCCTATCTGACTGAGCCAGGTCATACCATCGAGGACGTTGAGAATCGAGTGTTTGCCACGGGTCGCCTTGTTACCGAGAAACAGACCCACCAGGTAAATAGACAGAATACCACTGCCTCCCAGGGCATTGGAGATAGCGAAGATCATCATTGCGCCACTCAGCACCAAAATGGAGTAGAGTCCTTCGGGCAATTGATTGCGATTGATAACCTGCCAGAGCAGCCAACCGCCGCCGACACCGAGGATCCCGCCCAGGCCAAACTGTTTGATAAAGCTCAGAGCCAGATAGCTGCCCGAGAGTTCATCGCCACTGCTGCCGAGAATAGCAATCAGCGTCACGGTCAAAAACACGGCCATGGGGTCATTACAACCGGATTCTATTTCCAGTGTCGAACCGACACGCTCGTTCACGTTTTTGCCTTTGAGCAGGCTAAATACCGCCGCGGCATCGGTCGAACCAACAATGGCCCCCACCAACATGCCCTGAAGTAAGCTGAGATCAAACAGCCAGGCAGCCAATAAACCTGTCAGCGTGGTGGTTAACGCCACCCCAAAAGTGGCCAAGGACAAGGCCGGCCACAATGCCACCCTGAAACTGGCAACCCGGGTACGCATGCCACCATCGAGCAGAATAACAGCCAGCGCCAGGTTACTGACCAAATAAGCCACTGAATAGTCATTGAATACTATGCCGCCTGGGCCATCTTCACCGGCAAAGATACCCACCGCAAGAAATACCACCAAAATAGGAATACCGAGTCGCGACGACACCGGGCTGAGCAATACACTGACTGCGACAAGCAAGGCCCCGACAAGGAAAAAGCTGTTGATGATATCTGCGTTCAAATGACCCTCCAGTTGAAAATGCGGGGAAGCTAATAAAAGAGAAACCTGACTCTAATGAGACTCCGGAAAACACGTGGGTTACAAACGGAATTATATCATTAATTAGGGTTATTTTTCAGTAGAAACAGTTGACTTATTTTCGCTTTCAGCGAAAAAGACCAGCAAAAGAAGCCGTGTAACCCCTTAAAAAATAGAAAATTTACCAATAAAACATCAAATATGAAGCCAAAGAAACATAAACTCAAATTAATGAAAAAAACTTAATTTTTTCAATCAACTAAAGAATTTGAAATCCAAGAATCCTCATCAATATATCAGTGATGGCTTCAGGGCAAACATTCAGTGTCATAATGACACTTTGTAATGTTAAAAAGACATTCAAAATACAATCAAAATGACACAATCAAAAACACACAAAAAAGTAAGACACTGATTAAAAACAAGAATAAAACTTGGCACATTAGCTGCTCTATGAAGGAAAACCTATCAAATAGACTTTGTCAGAGGGATGCCAATGAGCAGACAAAAATTCACCCTGATCGCACTGTTACTTGTGTTGGTCGCTTCTTTCACTGTACTTCTCAGTATCGGCAGTGAAATCTATCGGGAAAAACCACCGATTGCCGATGTCTATAGCGACAGCCAGGGCCAAGTGGTTTTCAGCGGCAAGGACATAGAACAAGGGCAGCTGGTTTGGCGCTCCATGGGCGGGCATCAGTTGGGCTCCGTCTGGGGCCATGGCGCCTATGTGGCTCCGGATTGGACTGCAGACTGGCTGCACCGTGAGGCCGAAGCCTGGCTGGATATTCGCGCCAAGGAGACATACAACAAGCCTTTCAATAGCCTGGACAAGAGTACTCAGGCCGCATTGGAGCAAGCTTTAAGGGACGATTTGCGCCATAACACTGTCACTACAGATGAGAGAGGTCACACCCGGGTGGTGCTTTCCGACACCCGTATCGCTGCCATGGCGCAAGTGAGTCAGCACTATCAATCTTTGTTTGGTGACGATCCCGCGCTGAATGAGCTGCGAGAAGCCTATGCGATGAAAACCAATACCATAGGATCTGCCGATCGCCGTCAGCAGCTCAATGCCTTCCTGTTTTGGGGCGCTTGGGCCGCGGTGACCGAGCGCCCGGATGCCAATTACAGCTACACCAACAATTGGCCCTACGATCCGCAACTGGGCAACACACCGACCTCAGACAATATCGTCTGGTCGATTCTGAGCATAGTGACTCTGCTGGCCGGTATCGGTGCCCTGGTTTGGTATCATGCCGCCGGCAAACATGAAGCGCTGCCGGCTCCCGCCACTGAAGATCCACTGTTCAGACACAAACCCACCCCTTCACAAAAGGCCACGGGTAAATACTTCATTACCGCTATCGGCCTATTTCTGCTGCAAATACTGCTAGGTGGCGTCACGGCGCACTATGCGGTTGAGGGCCAGGAGTTTTACGGTATTCCCTTGAGTGAGATCCTGCCCTATTCAGTGACCCGCACCTGGCATACTCAACTGGCTGTATTCTGGATAGCGACGGCCTGGCTCGGTACCGGGCTCTATATCGCGCCGGCGCTTTCCGGCCACGAGCCAAAATATCAACGCTTCGGTGTCAACCTATTGTGGGTCGCTCTTCTGGTAGTGGTGCTGGGCTCCATGGCCGGTGAATGGCTGGGGGTACAACAATATTTCTCGCTGGACAACAACTTCCTCTTCGGTCACCAGGGATATGAATACATAGATCTCGGCCGGGTTTGGCAATTGCTGCTGTTAGCCGGATTGATGATCTGGCTGGCGCTGGTGAGCCGCGCCATGTTGCCCGCCCTGAAACAGGAATCTGAGCTAAAGCCTGTGCTCTGGGTACTCTACGCCTCCTGTGTCGCCATCGGCCTCTTCTATGGTGCCGGGCTGTTTATGGGTAAACACACTAACCTTGCCATCGCCGAATACTGGCGTTGGTGGGTAGTACATCTGTGGGTTGAAGGCTTCTTTGAAACCTTTGCCACCTCGGTTATCGCCCTGATGTTTGTGCGTCTTGGCCTTATCCGTGCCCGCAGTGCCAATGGTGCGGTACTCTTCTCTACCCTGATCTTCCTGACCGGGGGCCTGATAGGCACACTGCATCACCTCTATTTCACCGGCACCCCCACTTCGGTCATCGCCTGGGGCGCTATCTTCTCGGCGTTGGAAGTGGTGCCTCTGGCCCTTATCGGTTTTGAAGCGGTGGAAAGCTATCGCCTGCGCCGGGCCGCTCCCTGGATGCAACGCTATCACTGGGCCATCATGTTCTTTGTTGCCACCGCTTTCTGGAATCTGGTGGGCGCCGGTGTACTGGGCTTCCTGATCAATCCACCGATTGCCCTCTATTACATTCAAGGGCTGAATACCACGGCCACCCACGCCCACGGCGCCTTTATGGGAGTCTACGGCATGTTGGGGATAGGCCTGATGTTGTTCTGCCTGTCAGGACTTGCCGGTAAACTGCGCTGGGAAGACAAGTGGCTCAAGGGAGCATTCTGGAGCCTGAATCTGGGGCTGGCCGCCATGCTGTTCCTGTCATTGCTGCCGGTGGGCATAGTGCAGTTCTTTGCCGTTCTGGATCATGGCTACTGGTTTGCCCGCTCGGCAGAGGTGATCCACAGCCCGCTGGTCGAACGCCTGGTATGGATGCGGATGTTCGGTGATATCATCTTCTCCGTCGGTGGTTTATTGCTGGGCGCCTTCCTGCTGGGATTGTTACGACAGGCAGTCAAGGCCAAACGCTTGGCCATTGCTACCAGTCACTAGCCACTCACACTGCAAACAATGTCAAAATGACATTCCACTGTCCCTGGGGTAGACTCACCCCAGGGATTTTATTCAGGTCAGCTTATGCCACTCAGCCATTCCGATCTCACCCGTATCGCGCTGGATATCACCTCAGGTTTGCCAAACAGCGACAGATTCAGCCGTCTGCTGGCAACGGTACGGGACAATCTCCATTGTGATGCCGCCGCTCTACTGCGGTTTCAGGGCAATCGCTTTATCCCACTGGCAATCGATGGCCTCAGGGCCGATGTACTCGGTCGCAGCTTCAACATCACAGAGCACCCGAGACTGGAAGCCATCGCCCGCGCCGGCGATCTGGTGCGCTTTCCGGCAGACAGCCAATTGCCGGATCCCTACGATGGCCTGATAGCCGCCCATACAGATAAGCTCAAGGTGCATGCCTGTATCGGCCTGCCGCTGCTGGACAAGGAACAACTGATAGGCGCCTTGACCATAGATGGTCTGGACCCTTGCCAGTTCGACGATTTCAGCGATGAAGAGCTGCGAAGCCTGAGCGCCATCGCCGCCGCCTCCCTCGGCAATGCCCTGCTGCTGGATAAGTTGGAAAGCCTGTCGCTACAGAGCCAGAGTCGACCTTTGCCGGAAAGCGGCCATAGTGAACTCCTGGGAGAAAGCCCGCAAATGTTGGCGCTGAAGCGGGAAATTGCCGTGGTCGCTCCCAGCGATCTGAACGTATTGATCCTCGGTGAAACCGGCACGGGTAAAGAGCTGGTTGCCAAGGCAGTACACGCCGCCTCGCCCAGATGCAACAAGGCTCTGGTGTACCTCAACTGCGCCGCCCTACCCGAGTCGGTCGCCGAGAGTGAACTCTTCGGTCATGTCAAAGGCGCCTTTACCGGCGCCATCAGCAATCGCGCCGGTAAGTTTGAATTGGCCGACAAGGGGACTTTGTTTCTCGACGAGATAGGCGAGCTCAGCCTGCCGCTGCAGGCCAAGTTACTCAGGGTGCTGCAATACGGCGATCTGCAACGGGTTGGCGAAGATAGAAGCCTGACAGTGGATGTGCGGGTTATCGCCGCCACCAATAAGGATCTCAAAACCGAGGTGGTTGAAGGCCGCTTTCGCGCCGATCTCTACCACAGGCTAAGTGTTTTCCCGCTACTTGTGCCGCCACTGAGAGAAAGGGGCCGCGACATACTGCTGCTTGCCGGGCATTTTCTTGAACGTTGCCGCAGCAAGCTGGGGCTGGAGCGCCTCAGTCTGTCCGCCGAATCGGAAGCCTGGCTGCTGGCCAACGACTGGCCCGGCAACGTCAGGGAACTGGAACACCTGTTGCACCGCGCCAGCGTGTTGGCGCGCGCCGCCAGTGACCATAACCAATGCCAGTTGCAACTGGGTGAGTTACAGTCAAAGAGCCCCTCTCCAAGTGCGCTGCCGCGCCAGTTGGACACAACAGTGCCTGCAGAATCCATTACACTCAAGCAAGCCACAGCGGAGTTCCAAAGACAGCTGCTGCGCAGTGTGCTGGAACGGCACCAATACAACTGGGCCGCCAGTGCCCGCGAGTTGGGTGTCGACCCGGGCAACCTGCATCGACTGGCAAAACGCCTGCAACTGAAATAGTTTTTTGCCGCAATCTGTTGAAATCTGCGCCGGAAAAGGTAAGGATGCCTGCTCGACTCTGATGCCTGAAACCATGGCGACTGACAGCGTTTAATGAAGAAAAATATCCTATGACAAGAATTCCCCGCCTCGCCCTGTTACTGGGCCTGTTGCTTCCCGCCTGCCTGTCGCAGGCAGTTGAATACCCTCTGCCGCCAGAGGGCAGCAGTATCGTCGGTGACAACCAGTATTATGTAGTGCCCGATGACAAACGCACACTTGAGAGTGTTGCCGACGAATATCAACTGGGGCTGACCAACATGACCGAGGCCAACCCAGGGGTAGACCCTTTTCTTCCCAAGCCCCGCAGCACATTGCTGATCCCCCATAAACTGATCCTGCCGGATGCCCCCCGTAAAGGGATAGTGATCAACGTGGCCGAAATGCGCCTCTACTACTATCCCAAAGACAGCAATACGGTACAGGTCTTACCCATAGGTATAGGTCAAATAGGCCGGGATACCCCGGAAAACTGGGTGACCAAGATTTATCGCAAACGCGCCAACCCCACCTGGACCCCAACGGCCAGGATCCGCAAGGAGTATGCCGCCAACGGCATTACCCTGCCCAAGGTCTGGCCCGCAGGCCCGGATAACCCCATGGGCTTGTATGCGCTTTATATCGGTAACCTGTACGCCATTCACGGCACCAATGCCAGCTTCGGTATAGGCCTGCGTGTCAGCCAGGGGTGTGTCCGCCTGCGTAATCAGGATATCGAGCATCTGTTCAATACTGTGCCCAACGGCACCCGGGTACAGTTTGTCAATCAGCCGATAAAGGCCAGCCTGGAGCCTGATGGCGGTCGCTATCTGGAAGTGCATCAGCCACTGTCGCGCACCGAGGCCGAGTTTGAATCCACCGCGCCTGTGGTATTGAAGATGACCCCGGCCATCAGCCGCTTTATCGCCCATGCCGACACCGACTCCACCGTGCTCAAACGCCTGTTGGATGACAGAAGCGGTATTCCTACCCGCCTCCATCCCTGAACCCTTTAAAAAGCAAGACCCCAGCCAAGGCTGGGGTCTTAGGGAAGGTGCGAATAAGTCCTTGTGGCACTCTGGCTTGCACAGCAATTGGCTGTTACCCCTTGATGGGAGCCAACTGCTGCTGCACAAAGGCGTGCATCACGGCGCTGTTGGCCAGAATTCGCTGATCCAGGTTCTGGGTTGCCGGTGTTTCACTGCATACCCCCACCTTGGCGCCGGTGCGAACCAGCCAGGCCTCGAACGAAGTATCAAAGTGGTTGAAGATGACCCCGTCTTGCACCGGACAGCCATCGATATCGCCATCGGCGGCAATATCAAAGAAACGCCCCAGAGTATCACGCAGCTGCAAACTGAACTGGCCGGGTGATTGTCTGGGCTCAAAAGAATAGATATAGGTGTGCTGCTGCAACACATCTTCATGACAGGTCAATATGCCTTCGCGGCTGGCGCCCTGCAGCAGTTGACCATATTCCAGCAGCAGCTTGCCTTCAACCGAAGGTGAACTGGCTTCGCCCTCTTTGGGCTGTAAAAACCCCCGGTTGGGGTTTTCACCGAACTTATTGAATCTGTGCCCCTTGGCAAAGCCAGTGGGGTTGACCAAAGGCAACAAGCTTAGATTAATTCGCTCGAAAATATCCTGTTGCAGTTCACTGAGGAAATGCAGCATACCCCAAGGGCCGGCAGCCTCTTCACCGTGAAATCCGGCACTGATCAACACAGAGGGCAGCTCCGCCGTCGCTGAGGGCGACTGATACAGCTCCAGTGGATAATCACCTATTTCGCCCAGCTTCTTGCGCCCCAACTGCAGACGATCAACTTCCTGTTGCAATTGGGCATAGAAATGTTCGATATCCGTACTGTCGCAGGCAAAAATGTCTGAATGCCATTGAAAAGATGCGAAGGGGGAACGGCTCATAGTGCTTTTATGACTCAGATGAATGAAGGGCAAAGCTATAATATCAGCTTTATATAAAAACAAAATCCATCTGAGCCAATAGCGCTCAAAAGCCCTGGACTCAATCGTCGCGGGTCAGGACTTCCAGCAGTTCAATTTCAAATTCAAGATCCGAATTCGGCTTGATCAGCGCCCCAACCTGGCGTTCGCCATAAGCCAGATGTGCCGGAACCTTGAGTCGGCGTTTGCCACCGACCTTCATTCCCATCAAGCCCAGATCCCAGCCCTTGATCACCCGCCCTGTGCCAATGACACACTGAAAGGGACGGCCCTTGTCCCAGGAAGAATCAAATTGAGTACCGTCACTCAACCAACCTCGGTAGTGAGCCGTGATAAGCGCTCCTTTCACCGCAGCTTTGCCCTGACCTTCCTCAATATCTATGATTGCCAATTCTGCCGTCATGGCTTGTTCCTCAACCTATGGTTCAAAAGGCGCATCTTATCCGTAAAAGGAACTGAACACTATTCCATGGATAGATGAAGCGGCATGGTAGGCACTTTTCCTTCAGGCTCAAGCCCTTGCTATACTGGCCGCCCGTGGCACTTATATGGCACTTAAATAACAGTCACAGGATGGGACGTCCAGAATGAAGCACACAATTTCCCCCTCTGAACGCTATGCCCAAGGCCCTTGGCAGCAAGACCCCGCCCAGTTGCCTGCGCTGGCAGCGCTTGATAAGCGTTTTCAGGCGCTCGGTCAGGGAAACAAAGTCCCCGGGCTCTACCTGTGGGGCGATGTCGGCCGCGGCAAGACCATGTTGATGGATCTCTTTTTCAATGCCGTCGAGGGGCAGCCCAAGCTCAGACTGCATTTTCATCACTTTATGGCCAGGGTTCACAGAGATCTGAACCGCATCAGCGGCACCCGTGAGCCTTTGGATCAGATTGCCGCCACACTGGCCAAAGAATGCCGCCTGCTGTGCTTCGATGAGTTTTTCGTCTCGGATATCGGCGATGCCATTATTCTTGGACGTTTACTCGAAGGCCTGTTTAACCGTGGCGTTATGCTGGTCAGCACTTCCAATACGCCAATCGAGCGCCTCTATGAAAACGGCCTGCAGCGAGAGCGCTTTTTGCCGACTATCGACTTGTTGCAACAAAAGATGGAATCGCTGCACCTCAATGGCGAGCAGGACCATCGCCTCACCAAAGGTGAGCACCATGCCCAGGCGGCACTTCCCCTGCTGCAGCTTGGCAATGAACCTGACTTCAGCCAGTGGCTTTCAACAAACGCCTCGGGTCCAGGGCAACTCAGCATCATGGGCAGAGCGCTTTTTTTCCAAGCCATGGAAGCCACACAATCCCTGGCCTGGTTTCGCTTCGATCAGCTGTGCGAAGGGCCGAGATCCACTCTGGATTATATGGAGCTGGCCGAAACACTGGATACTCTGCTGCTGAGCCATGTGCCCAGACTTGGCGGTGAGCGCCGCGGCTGGATCCGCGCCCGTGGCACCGAAGATGCTGCCGAAGCCGTCAGCACAGGCGATAGAAAGCTCAGTTATGCGCCGGAGGATGATGCCGCCCGGCGCTTTATCGCCCTGATAGATGAGTTTTATGACAGGGGTAAACAACTGGTGCTGCATGCCCAAGTACCACTGGAACAACTGTATCAGGGCGGCGCCCTCAGCTTCGAGTTTCGCCGCACCTACAGCCGCTTAAGCGAAATGTTGCAGGGAACTCCCGGCAAGCCAAGGGTAGGTTATTGAAACGCGAATAAAGATGACATCAACCTCTTGTATCCGAGCCATGCCCATCAGCCATAAATAACTCTTACCCCAGGATAAGCTCATAGATGTTGCTGACCCGCTCGGCCTGCTCCGCCACTTTTTCCTGCGCCACTTGCCCAGGCAACCCGGCCAGAGTTAACCTGTGGTTTTCATCCCTCAGCATGCAATAGGCCTGAGTCAGATGCTGCGCCGACATCAAGGGCAACAGCTCAAGCTCAGCCAACACCTCAAAAATCCGCACATTATCAGACCAGATACACAGCTCAGGGTACTTATGGGCATGGGCCAGCACCAGATACTGAGCGATAAATTCAATATCGGCGATACCGCCAACGCTTTGTTTAAGATCGAACATTCCCTGCGGCGCTTTGAGCAGATGGTCGCGCATCTTAAGGCGCATCTCGCGCACTTCGCTGGCCAGCTGTTTCCTGTCTCTTGCTTGGCGCAGCACACTGTCTCGCACCGTCTGAAACTCCTGCGCCAGGACGTTGTCACCGAAAACAAAGCGGGCACGAACCAAAGCCTGATGTTCCCAGGTCCAGGCCTCCTGCTGCTGATATTCACCGAAATGCCCAATTTCACTGACCAAGAGCCCGGAGGCGCCCGATGGTCTCAGGCGCATATCCACCTCGTAGAGCTCGCCCGACATGGTGCGGGTGGAAAACAGATGTAATATCCGCTGCGCCAGTTTGAGATAGAAATGCCCCACATCCAACGGCTTGTCACCGTCAGTCGAGCCGCCCTTCGCATTGTGCAGAAACACCAGGTCGAGATCCGAGCCGTAGCCCAGCTCAATGCCCCCCAGCTTGCCATAGCCGACGACGGCAAAACCTATCTCGCCGTCAGCCAGGCCAGGCGGCATGCCGTGGCGCTCTGTCATTTGCTGCCAGGCCTGTTGCACCACTTGCTCTATAATGGCCTCGGCAAGAAAGGTCAGGTGATCGCTGACCTGCATGATAGGCAAGACCCCGGTGACATCCGCGGCGGCAATTTTCAACTGTTGTGACAGTTTGAACTGCCTGAGCGCCTCCATCTGCTGCTCCATATCCTCTTCCGGAACCCGCAGCAGGTATTGACGCAGTTCACTGCCGTAATCATCCAGAGAAGTGGTGTCATAAAGCTGCGCCGGATCGATCAGCTCATCCAGCAACATGGGGAATTTCGCCAGTTGCTGGGCAATCCAGGGACTGGCACAACACAGGCTCACCAATTGTTGGCGGGCGCCGGGGTTTTCACACAAAAGTTCAAGATAAGTGGTGCGGGTGAGGATCTGCTCCAGTACGCCGGTTACCGGCTTGAATGCCTTGCCGGGATTGGGCTGCAGCGTCAGCTCCTCAAGCATTTTCGGCATCAGCTTATCCAGGGTATCCCGCCCTCTTGGGCCTATGGCCCGGCGTGATACCGTCTCGTGCCAATGGGCCAGACTGCTCCAGAGTTCATTGTCTTCTATGCCTCGCTCGGCCAGCAGCGATTGTATGTCTTCCTCGCTGTCACAGACCCAGAGCTGGCAGGCCCAGCTATCGCTTTGCTCCTCATTATCTTCATCACCGCCGACGGTATCGCGAAAATGGCGATGAATTTTGAACATGGCAGAATCAATCTCACTGCGCAGCTCTGCTTCATTGGCCATCTCCAGTGCATAGCAGAGACGATGCCAATCCAAACCGTTATCCGGCAGGGTCTGGGTCTGTTTATCTCCTATGGCCTGCAACAGGTTTTCTACCCGGCGCAGCAGCAGATAACTTTGCTTGAGTTCATCTACCGCCAGGTACTCAAGTTGCCCCAAACGAAAGAGGGTATCTATGGCATCGAACAGGCTTTGACTGCGCAGCGCAGGCTCCCGGCCGCCGCGGATAAGCTGAAAACTCTGCACCACGAACTCCACTTCGCGGATACCGCCGGCACCGAGTTTGATGTTGTCCTTGAGCTGGCGCCGCCGCACTTCCTGGGCGATAAGGCGTTTCATCCGCCTCAAGGAATCTATGGCAGAAAAGTCGATATAACGCCGGTAAACAAAGGGGCGCAGCAGGTCGTGAAGCTCATCAGAGTATTGAGTCCAGGGACCAAGCGCACGGGCTTTGACCATGGCATAACGCTCCCAGTCACGCCCCTGCTCCTGATAATAATCCTCAAGGGCGCTGTAGCTGACCACCAGCGGGCCACTCTCGCCATAGGGACGCAAACGCATGTCGACCCGGAACACAAAGCCATCGACTGTGACCTGCCCCAGCAGATTGACCAGGCGTTGTCCCATGCGGATAAAGAACTGCTGGTTATCCAGGCTGCGCCGACCGCCCTGGGTCTCGCCGTGTTCCGGGAAGGTAAAGATCAAGTCGATATCGGATGAGAAATTCAGCTCACGACCGCCCAGCTTGCCCATTCCCAGGATCATCAAGGGTTGTGGCTTGCCGTCGCTGTCACAGGGGGTTCCCAGACTCTGGCACATTTCACGATAGAGCCAGTCTCTGGCGCCGATGATCAGTGCCTCAGCCAATACAGAGAGATCAAGCAGTGACTCCTGCAGCGGGCTATAACCCATGAAGTCGCGCCAGGCGAGGCGTACCATTTGCCGATTGCGATAATTTCGCAGCACTGATTTGGCGGTTTCTTCCTGGGTGACAGAGTCGAGCAGGGATTGAATTTCGCCGGCAAAGTCTTGTCTATCCAGGCGAGTGAGCTGGCCGGTAAACAAGGGGGCAATCCACTCTGGGTGGCGGCACAGCTGAGTGGCAACATAATCACTCAGGCCCATAACTCGCTGCAGCTCCTGCTGCTCGATGAGGCTGAGCTCGGTGACCACCTCAGGCCAGCGCTCCACCAGCAGATGCCAATGCTTACCGGCCTGCTTACACAGCAACTCGGAAAACGGCTTTTGACTGTCACACCCCAATTCCATAGTTATCCCTGTTCGATTGTATTCAAGATTATTTAGACATATTATGTCATTTTACTGCACGTATCTCTGCTCGACATGAGGGTTACCAAGTCGATGCCTGTGATTCTGACTTCACCCCAATTCTTGTGGGTGATACTCTGTGCACAGATTACACCAACTTGCACTGACGGCCTACGGGGACCAGAGGTTTTAGCACCGTTTGCCAGTCTCAAGTGCTTATCATAATGGAGAAAACATGGCAGGAATGCTGATCCGTATTCTCAGTCTGCTAATGCTGTTATCACTGACAGCCTGCGGTGACGACAGACCCGAGCAGATCGCCCAGTTGCAACAGCTGAATGACCAACGTCTGGAAAAACTCGGCCAGATGCTGGACAAAGACCAGCTGCGCAACGGCATCTTACTTAAACAGTATGGTCAAATTCTGGCGCAGCAGCGGCCGGAATTACAACCGCTGGTGGAGCAACTGACACTGGATGCCACCAGTAAAGGACCACTGTACAAGTCTCTGGAAAGCAGGGTGAAAGACGCCAAGGTGGCGAGCAACTTTGTTAATCTTGACCAACAGTTGGAAGAGGAAAACAACCTCTATCAAGCGCTGGACTCAAGCCTGTTCAACGACATGCTGTCAGATCCCGTCAATGTGATTGCCGATATGTCAGAGGGCAAACTCGCCAGGGTCAACGCCATCAGCCGCGAGGCTTCAACCCTGGCCAATGGCTCGGAAGACTTTGGTGCCGGCAGCCAGTTGGTGGGTAACCCCGCCTATGGCCAGTGGCAAACCGATTCCAACGGCATGTCCTTTTGGGCCTGGTATGGCATGTACTCCATGTTTTCCAACCTGTTCCACAGGCCGGTTTATTATGACAACTGGTCCAGAGGCAGGGATTACAGCTATTACAATGATGTGGGCCGCTATCGCTATACCTCCCCCAAGCAGGCCAAGGCCCAAACTCAGGTCTATGAGCGCACCAAAAAACGTTTCGACTCTCAAGGCAAACGCTTTGACAGCCCTTATGCCAAGTCCCGCTCCGGCTCCAGCGCCCTCTCTCGTCAGAGCAGCGCCGCACCCAAGCCATCCAGCAGTGGACAATCGGCCAGCAAGTTTCGCTCAAACTACTCTAAAGACAGCAGTTTCCGTAATTCTGGCAGTCGCACCAGCCGTGGTGTCAGCCGGGGCAAATAACTCAGCCAGGATCACAACTTAAGGAATGAACATGACTCTATTTCAGGAATTCGGCATCACTCAGGAACTGGCCGTCATACTCGCCATCGACCTTTCTATCGCCGTGGTACTGCTCACTCTGACCCGCTACCTGCAAGGCTGGAGTATTCGGGTAAACAGCAGTGAAGAGCTGGCGGTCAGAGACAACTTCGCCTTCGGCATCAGCACCGCCGGCGCTGTTGCGGCACTGGGTATAGTGCTGACAGGCGCCATTACCGGCGCCGCCGCTCACAGTTATCTGCAGGAAGCCATCGGCATGAGCGCCTACGGCCTGTTTGGTCTGGTGCTGATCAAAATGGGGCGCTTTTTGCACGATAAAATCGCCTTGAATAATATCGACAAGAACGCCCTGGTACTCAAAGGCAATGTGTCGGTTGCCATAGTCGATGCCTCGGCCGCTATCGCCACTGCGATTATTATCCGCGCCGTGCTGCTGTGGGCCGAAGATCTGACTCTGGATACCTTTATTGCCATCCTTAGTGCCTTCGCCATCTCTCAATTGATGCTGGTGTTGCTGACCCGCCTCAGAGAGAATCGCTACGCCGCCCGCAACCAGGACAGCTCAATGCAGCAAGCGCTGGCACAGGGAAATACCGCCCTGGCGATACGTCATGCCGGGGCGATGATCGCCATGGCGCTGAGCTTCAATGCCGCCAGTCACTTTATCGTCTTCAGCCCTGAAGCCTATGTCACCAACGCCCTTGGCTGGCTGGTGTTCTCCTTCATTATGTTGGTGGTACTGAGCCTGCTGCTGCCCTTGGTCAAACTCCTGGTGCTGGCAAAAATTGACCTCGCCGATGAGGTGGAAAAGCAGCACAACATAGGCTTGGCCGCGGTTGAAATGGCGATCAGCATAGCGGTTGCGCTGATCCTCACCGCTTTGATGGCCTGATCCCGTGGCATTAAGTAGTCACACCAACACCCAAGAGCCCAACAGACGCCACTTAGGTGCCCTCGATGATGCCCTGCTTTTGGGGATCATGGGGGTACTGGCGGCCTGTGGTCTGATATACGAATACCTGCTTTCTCATTATGCCGGGCGCATTTTGGGCGCCCTCGAGGCAGCCATCTACACCATGATAGGCTTGATGATAGTCTCCATGGGCTTGGGGGCCTTTGCCGCCCGCAAGATAAAGTGCGCCTTCAGTGGCTTTGCAGTATTGGAATTAACTGTCGCCTTGCTGGGCTCACTGGCGATTCTGATCACTGCGGCCGTCATCGGCTTTGGCCACGAGCTGCCGGAACTGATAGGACGAACCCTGGGGCTACCGCCGGATCATCTGCCTAAGGGTGGCTTTATCGGCCGTTTTCAGGAGTTATCCCGCTACCTGCCCTATCTCTGGGGTGTGTTGCTCGGCTTGATGATAGGCATGGAGATCCCGCTCATTGCCAGGGTGCGTCAGGCTCTTTCCGAAGAACACCTGCTGCACAATGCCGGCACCATCTATGGCGCCGACTATATAGGCGCAGGTGTCGGCGCGGCGCTCTGGGTCGGCTTTATGCTGGCGCTGGATATCCAGCTGGCTGCCGCCATGACAGCCGCCTTTAACCTCTTGGCCGGGTTTATCTTTATTATCCGCTTCAGAGACAGGATCCGCGCCGCCAACTGGTTACTGGCGGCACACGTACTGGCTACGGGGATACTGCTGATGCTGGCCATCAAGGGGCCAACCTGGGAGCAAGGGTTCAACAACCTCCTGTATCAAGACAAGGTCGTCTATGCCAAGGCTACCCGGTTTCAGCAACTGACACTGACCAAGCGCCTGATGGGTAACCATCTGCCGCCGGTGTACTCCCTCTATATCAATGGACGGCTGCAGTTCTCCTCCAGTGATGAACACATCTATCATGCCTTCCTGGTACATCCGACTCTGGCAGCCAGTGCCCGTCACGACAAGGTGTTGATCATAGGCGGTGGTGATGGATTAGGCTTGAAACAGGTACTGAAATGGCAACCTAAGCAGGTCACTCTGGTGGATCTCGATGCCGAGATGGTCAAACTGTTCAAAGAACCCGGGGCTGAAGTACCGGAAGATCTCAGGACTGCATTGCTCGGCCTCAACGACAACGCCTTTGCCGATCCCAGGGTGGAAACGGTTTTCGACGATGCCTTTAACGGTGTCGACCGCTTGCTGGCCCGCGGTGATAAATACGATGCCATCATAGTGGATCTGCCTGATCCCTCACATCCGGATCTCAATAAGCTCTATTCAGACCTGTTTTATAAAAAACTCAGGGAACTTTTGAGCGCGGATGGAGCCATCAGTATACAGTCCACCTCGCCTTACCATGCGACCAAGGCCTTTATCTCAGTCGGCAAGACCCTGGCACTGGCGGGATTCAAGGTGAATCAGTATCACCACAATGTGCCCAGCTTTGGCGAATGGGGCTGGACCATAGGGACACTCAATGGCCAGGACGCCAAGAGCAGGCTGCAGCAGATGCAGCAACTGCCGGTAGAGGATGACTGGTTGACGCCTGGGCTTATTCGCGGCGCCTTCGAGTTTCCGAAACAATTTTACACTAAGATGGACCAGGTTCAGCCCAACACCATAGGCTCGCTGCAGCTGTATTACTACCACCTGCAGGCGTGGACAGATGAACAGGGTGTAGCAACCTTTTAAACAGGCAAAGATAACGCTTGACATATTATGTCTCGGTGTTATCTTTAAACGCAGACATAATATGTCAAAGAGGACAAATATGAATATTCACACTATTGCCAATCATTTAAATGGACTTGGCGACAACAGCTCTACTGGGTTCCAGTTTGACTGTTACCCCATTGAAGGGGATGTAGAAGTGTTGCAGGTCAATGTGGTTGGCCGTGAAGAGATCCCCGTATTTGTTTCGGTAACGGAAAACCAAATCCTCTGCATCAGTTATCTCTGGGGAGAGGATGAACTCAAGCAGGAACGCCGTGCCGAGATGTTTGAAACCATGTTGGAACTCAACATCCCTATGCCACTGTCTTCATTCGCCAAGATTGATGATAAGTATGTGGTTTACGGTGCACTCTCCCTGCAATCGAGCATGCTGGAAATAGAGCAGGAACTCTCTGTCCTGTCTGACAACTGTCTCGAAGTCATTGACGAACTGGTCGACTTTTTGAAATAAGGAGCCAAATCATGGGCATACTGAACAAAATTCTTACAGCATTCCGCGGTGGGGCCAACGAAGTCGGCCAAAGCATAGTGGATGCCAATTCAACCCGCATCTTCGAACAGGAGATCCGTGACGCCGAGAAACACCTCACCAAGGCCAAGCGTGAACTGACAGATGTGATGGCCAAAGAGATGCAAGCCAGCCGCGAAATCGATCGCATTAAGCGTGCTATCGCCGAGCATGAAGGCTATGCCACTCAGGCACTGGAAAAAGGCAATGAAACCCTGGCACTGGAAGTGGCCGAGAAGATTGCCCAGCTGGAAATGGAACTGGCCGAGCAACAAACCGCCAACGACAGCTTCAGCGCCCACGCTGCCCGCCTGAAAGATCTGGTGAAGAAAACCGAACGTCAGTTGGCCGACTATCAGCGTCAGCTGAGCATGGTCAAGACCACAGAAAGTGTGCAAAAGGCCACGGCTTCCATTACCGACTCTTTCGCGTCAAGCAACTCCAAACTGCTCAACGCCAAAGACTCACTGGAGCGTATCAAGGCCCGTCAGCAACAATTTGACGACCGCCTGAAGGCTGCCGAAAACCTGGAAGCCGAGAACAGCGACCAATCGCTGAAAGCCAAGCTGGCTGAAGCCGGTATCGGCGAGCAGAAGAGCAACGCCAGCGATGTGCTCGAGCGTTTAAAAGCCAAGAAAGGCTGATAACCTATGGGATTCTTTGGCAGCCTGTTTGGCAAAAAAGAAACTCCAGTGCGTCAGCTTAAGCATCCGTCAGAGCTGCAAAAGGGCGATATGATCTCCCTAGATGACAGCTTTGCCCTGCCTGCGCACCTGCGCGGGCAGCAGCTTAGGGTCGAAGCCGTCAATACCTATGAGTATCAGCGCAGTCAGTCGACTGAGTGGGTACTCAAGGGGCACAGCGGTGAAGCCATCTATCTGGGGCTGGATGAAGACGACGAAACCTGGCTGGCTTTTTCACTGAAAATAAGCCGTGCTCAGGTCGATGCCTTGTTCGATCTGGATGATTTCTCCGCCATCTTCGATGAACCGGGGAAAGCTGAGCTGAGTACCAAGGCGCTCACCGCCGAGACTGAGATGCTTGAGCAATGGCTCGGGAAACACTACCATCAGGTCAGTTTTGCTGAGTTTGGCTATTTCCACCGGGAAGATTACCGTGGGCTCAGGCCTCCTCAGGATGCTGACGGTGCAACAGGTGATGCCTTCGAGAGCTATCAGTTGCTGGATGATGACGAGTCTCGCGCTGTGGATATCGAAGTCTATGAAGGCGGCGAAACCGATGTGGCGCTAACCCTTTACCGCCCCCTCAGCGATATTCGTGACTACTGGCCAGGAGAATAATGCGGCATGAGCAAGAACCACCCTTATCCGGAAAAATGGTTACAAAACCAAAAAGCTGCCAAGGCAACCCAGGTAGCTTTCGATCTGGATGAAAGGTTTCAATACTCCATCCGCAAGGCGGCCCTGGATACAGGAGTAAGCCCGTCAGATCAGATCCGCATGATATTGGGTTTATCCGTGGCCAAGCGTCCCAAGCGGCCACGGTTAACCGTTTCGCTCAGTCCCGCCGACTATGTTCAGCTCGCCGAAAAATACGGCTTGGCACCGGATGCACAGCTGGAAATCAAAAAACGGGTATTGGAAGACCTGGTACAATTCGTAGACGAACAATAAACGCGCGCATTTACAGGAAACGGTAAGTCTTTTACCCTGAAAGGATATCAAGTTTTTCAATGGAAGAACCAATGCCGGATAAACCTCGCTGGTTCCTGAAGCCGCCTGTTCAAGTCTCCCCTTTCGAATTGGCGATGATGTTATTGTCGCTGATTTCTGTGGTTGTGATCCTGATCATGACCTTTGTCCCTGTCGATCCTGAAACCCATAAGCTGTTGTTTTATATCGATACGGGTATCTGTTTTATCTTTATGAGTTATTTCCTGGTGGGCTTGGTTCAGGCAGAGAATCGACTCGCTTATATCAAGTCTCACTGGGTCGACTTTGTCGCCAGCATTCCGGCGATTGAAGCGCTGCGCTTCGCCCGTTTATTCCAGATCCTCCGGGTATTGCGGCTCATTCGCATGAGCAGTTCGCTGATAGGGCCACTGCTGAAACAAAGACGTCAAGCCACTATCGCCAGCCTACTGGTGTCCATGGTGACTATCATCACTATCGCCTCGGTATTGATGTTGCTGGTGGAAAGCGGCGTCGAAGGCGCCAATATTCAAACCGCCGAAAACGCTATCTGGTGGGCAATTGTGACTATTTCCACCGTCGGATACGGTGACTTTTACCCCGTGACGACTGTGGGTCATGTAATAGGTGGCATAGTCATCGTCTGCGGGGTCAGTTTCTTCGGGGTCATTTCCGGTTATATGGCATCGCTGTTTGTCGCCCCTGATGAACAAGAGAGCCTGGAAAACCAAAGCAAGGTCATCAAGAGCGAGTTGGATCTGGTACTCGAACGCATGGAAGCTAACCAACAACAGATGCTGACGGAGATCGCCGACTTGAAGCAGAAACTGGCGCAGCAACAGCGGGACTAATCCAATCAACAAGAAGGACGCCTAGGCGTCCTTCTTTGTGCTTATTTCCGGGCGACTCCTCCGGAAAACTTAGGGAAGGCGCGAATAAGTCCTCGTGGCCTTCTCTTTTGTAGTAGAGTGGCTTGCACAGCAATTGGCGTTCAAGGCGTCAACGCCAGTAAGGGAGTTGCTGCAGCGCCATCTTGCGGGATTGCTCCATCGCAAAAATCAAACTCTGCTGTTTGTCGGTCAAGGCTTCGGCACACTCAGGCGCCAACTGCTCGGCCATGACATAAGCGCCAAGACTGATGATCCCATGACTCAAGTCCTGCCAGGGGGCACGGAAACTATCGCGAGCCTTGGATGAGTAGAGACTGCCATAAGCCAGCCCCACCAAGATGCCTTCATCCAAGGGCGTTGCCAGTTTCAAATAGTCATCACGGCTGAGTTCATCCCCCGGCATGGCCGCCAACAACTTTTGCCAGGATGCCTCCTGCAGACCGTCACAGGTTCCCTTCAAGCCACCGGCCACGACTATCTGCATTTCACCACTGGCAAGTTCGAGCAACATGTTCACCAGTTGCAACTGCAGCTGACCATAGCGGCAATCCTGCCATAGCGTTTGTAAACGGCCGTGGAAATCCATATTTTGCAACTGTTGCGATGCCCGTTCACGCACATCCCCCGCATTGCCCAGCTTACCAAGCAGCAACTTATCCTGGGCCAAACGCCCGAGATAATTGGCTTCTGTCACAAAAGCGAGTTGCTGCTCCAGCCAGGAAAATCCCGCTTTGGTCTGGCTGTTGCCCAGGGTGAACTGCCCCAAAGTCAAGCGCAGCAGGCGCACGCAAGAGCGCAGACGCTGCCACAATAGCGCTTGCCCTACCGGGTCATCAAAACTCTCGGCAATCATGCCCTCCAACAGTTGCCAACGCTCCAACGCCGTTTCCAGCACCACCAAGAGTGTCGCCTTGATATCATTATCACAGGGCAGACTGATATATTGCAGCGCTTCCAACGCCAGTGGACTGGCCTGCTGCGCCAGGCGATAGCCTCGCTGCGCCTTACTGGCCTTCCCCAGGCGCAGGGGCACATTGGCTGCCACCTGCTGTGCCAGCGGTAAGAGATCGGCTGCTCGGCCCCGCTTGAGTTCAAATTCCAGCTCACAAAGCGATTCGCTCCGGCCCCCGGCACTGATAGTGCCGGTATCCAGTGCCAGCTCTATCAGGCTATCCCCCTGAATCACCAACCAGCAGCAACGCTGAAAATCAGTATGAAACAGGCAACCGAGGCGGGCTTGCAGTCCGTCGATATCGGTATTCTCAGGCCAAATTTCAGCAGGAAACAGCGATAAAACAGGGCTGTTGGCATCAATATCGACATTGTATTCCGGTCGACTGTGGATCCCACCGCTGACCCGACCGGCTGTTTTTATGGTCTGCTCCCGCTTACCGTCACATCCGCGGACTCTAAGCCCCATATCCAGCTGACGCAGTGCCAGCTCTGGCGTATCATAATAGCCATTACTCAACTGCTGGCATCCCTGGGATGTAGCGGCGGGTAAAGAGTTCAGAAATGTGGTCAGCTGACTGACTTCTGTGGCGGGGAAAAAGAGCTTAAGTTCTATCTCATTTTGTTGATTGTCGGCATCCATGGTGCGCTACTGCTCATTTTGTCATCAAAAATTCATCATCTCGTCATTCAAAGGTCACAATGTCATATTGTTGTCACAAAAATGACCTAGGATTATCCTGTCGGGTGATATATAACCCGATAGAATAAAAACTGACGTGTTTTCTGTAAAAACACAGTTTCAATAAGCGGACGCTTGGGTTAACATTCGCCCGCATTTCCAATAGTGGAATAACCTAAATAGGTAAACGGCTATGCCAGTAAACTCTATTTTAGGCGTGTTTGCAAAATCGCCGATAAAACCTCTGCAAGAGCATATAGACAAAGTATACGATTGTGCTTCGCTACTCGTGCCCTTCTTCGAAGCGACCATAGCTGAAGATTGGGACAGTGCGGTCACTATTCGCAAGAAGATCAGCCAAGAGGAAAAAGAAGCTGACTTTCTTAAACGCGAAATCCGCCTGACACTGCCAGGTGGCTTGTTTATGCCAGTAGAAAGGACTGACTTACTGGAGCTCCTGACCCAACAGGACAAAATCGCTAATAAAGCTAAAGATATTTCCGGTCGAATCATCGGCCGCCAACTGCTTGTTCCTCAAACCATCCAAACCCCATTCATCGCTTATTTGCAGCGCTGCCTAGATGCAGTCGCCCTGGCCAAAGAAGCGATCAACGAGCTCGATGATCTGCTGGAAGCAGGCTTTAGAGGCCGTGAAGTGGATTTGGTAGCCAAAATGATCAGTGAACTCGATGCTATCGAAGAAGACACTGATGATCTGCAAATTCAGGTGCGTCGACAGCTGTTCGCCATGGAAGCTGAACTTAATCCTATCGATGTCATGTTCCTCTATAAGATAATTGAGTGGGTTGGTGACCTGGCAGATCTTGCCGAACGTGTCGGTTCCCGCCTTGAGCTGATGCTGGCTCGCGTCTAACAAACAAAAGGTTATCAAGGTAACAACATGGTTGATGTATTAGTCACCTATGGCCCATGGCTCATAGGTATCGCGGCTGTTTTCGGGTTTCTTATGGCCTGGGGCATTGGGGCCAACGACGTAGCAAATGCTATGGGTACGTCTGTTGGTTCAAACGCTATTACCATTAAGCAAGCGATTATTATCGCAATGATCTTTGAATTCGCCGGTGCCTATCTGGCCGGTGGTGAAGTCACCAGTACCATACGAAAAGGGATCATAGATTCCGCTTTCTTCGTAGATAGCCCCGAGTTACTGGTCTACGGCATGATAGCCTCTCTATTGGCTGCGGGTATCTGGCTGGTAGCCGCATCAGCTCTTGGCTGGCCGGTTTCCACCACTCACTCTATCGTGGGAGCCATCATAGGCTTTGCTGCTGTGGGTGTGGGCACTGAAGCCGTTGCCTGGGGCAAAGTCGTTGGTATCGTTGGCTCTTGGGTCGTCACCCCGGCCATCTCAGGCTTTATCGCCTTTATGATTTTCCAGAGCGTACAAAAACTGATTTTCAATACTGAAAACCCTTTGGAAAACGCTAAACGTTATGTGCCTTTCTACATGGCCTTTGCCGGCTTTGTAATGTCTTTGGTTACCATCACCAAGGGCCTTAAGCATGTTGGTCTCAAGTTCAGTACTGTAGAAGCCTATCTGTTGGCATTGGCAATCGCCATTCTGGTGGGTATTGCGGGTAAAATCGCCATCAGCCGTCTGAAGATGAGCAGCAAAAACGATCGCCAGACCAACTTCGGCAATGTTGAACGAGTCTTCGCCATTCTGATGGTTGTGACCGCCTGTTGTATGGCTTTTGCCCACGGCTCCAACGACGTGGCCAATGCTATTGGTCCATTGGCTGCAGTTGTCTCTGTGGTAAACAGTGGCGGTGCCATTGAAGCCAAGGCACCGCTGGTTTGGTGGATTCTGCCTCTGGGTGCCGTTGGTATCGTTATGGGTCTGGCCATCTTCGGCAAGCGCGTAATGACCACTATAGGTAAGAATATTACTCACCTGACCCCAAGTCGTGGCTTTGCCGCCGAACTGGCCGCAGCCTCAACCGTGGTTATCGCCTCGGGCACAGGTTTACCTATTTCCACCACTCAAACTCTGGTAGGCGCGGTATTGGGTGTGGGTATGGCCAGGGGTATTGCCGCCATCAATATAGGTGTGGTTCGCAACATTGTAGTTTCATGGGTAGTGACCCTGCCAGCCGGTGCCGGCCTGTCTATTCTGTTCTTCTTCACCATCAAAGGTGTGTTCGGTTAACAGAAGTAGCATTAGAAATCACGGTAAATATCATGATTATAAGAGGGAAGTCGAATGACTTCCCTCTTGCATTGAAGCCTTCAAATCCCTAGCATGTGGGCAGTATTTTGCGACAGAGAATGACTAAGTGTTAAGACTCCTGACTCTCATAGGGATGATGCTCCTGTCTCCCACCCTATTGGCCCAAGGCCAGACGCGCTATATTTCGGATGATGTCTTCATCTACATTCATGGTGGACCCGGCACTCAATACCGGATCCTGGGTAGTATCGAAGCCGGTCAGCAGATAAGCGTGTTGCCTGAGCGCCAAGGCGACTACACCAAGATTATCGACCATAAGGATCGTGAAGGCTGGGTACTGACCAGCATGATCTCCAAGGACAAGTCGCTGCGTTTTCGCGTCTCAGAACTGGAAAGCCAGTTGGTCGAAGCCAAAAGCCAGCTCACAGGACTTCAGAGCGAAAATGGTGACTTCAAGGGCGAGCTTGGCAGCCTCAAATCTCAGCTGAGCAAAGCCCAGGCCGAACTGGCCCAAGCCAGTGCAGAACGCGATGAAGCCATCGCCAAGCTCAAATCGATGAAAGACAATGAGCGTTTCCGTATGTGGCAAGAAGGCGGACTCATCGCCGCCCTGGGTTTAATCCTCGGGGTTATTCTGGTTTACATGCCAAGACCACAGCGACGCAAGAAAGATCGTTGGATGTAATAACATTTTTCCCTTCTTAAAGGCCAGTGTTTAAAACCACTGGCCTTTTGTTTATGTGACTTTACAGCTGGGGTGCGTAAAGCCAATTAAACAATTTTCACATTCCCGCCAAGATTGGTGTCACAGATCACATTTTGATTGTATAATCGGCGCGCGCAAGCGCCAATATTGTATACAAAATTAATAAAGCGTCTTTTGCGTCAGACATATTCCAGGTAATTCGAGCAGTCATTAACTGCCCCCCAACCGGCTTAGATGGAAGCGATAACTATGTTCAAAGCGAGTGAAGTTCTGGCAGGCCACTATGATAGCGCCAATCTCGACGAACTCTTTAAAGCCATCAGTGACAACTATATTGTCGACGAAGAGCAATATCTGTCCGATCTGATCAAGCTAGTCCCGTCGAGTGACGAAACCATAGAGCGTGTGACCCGTCGCGCCCACGACTTGGTCAGCAAGGTTCGTCAATATGACAAAAAAGGTCTGATGGTAGGTATAGACGCTTTTTTACAGCAATACAGCCTTGAAACTCAGGAAGGCATCATACTCATGTGCCTGGCCGAAGCCCTGCTGCGGATCCCGGATCCGGAAACGGCCGATGCCCTGATTGAAGACAAACTCTCAGGTGCCAAATGGGACGAGCATCTGTCAAAGAGTGATTCTGTATTGGTCAACGCCTCGACATGGGGCCTGATGCTGACGGGCAAAATCGTCAAACTTGACCGCAACCTGGATGGCAGTCCAAGCAACTTACTGAAACGCTTGGTTAATCGCCTGGGTGAGCCGGTGATCCGCCAAGCCATGTATGCCGCCATGAAGATCATGGGCAAACAGTTCGTACTCGGCCGCACAGTTAAAGAAGCGCTGAAAAACAGTGAAGACAAGCGCAAGCAGGGCTATACCCACTCTTACGACATGCTGGGTGAAGCCGCTCTGACCCAGAGAGATGCCGAGAAATACTTCCAGGATTACTCCCACGCCATCAGCGAATTGGGAGCCCAGCAGTACGATGAATCCCAGGCGCCCAGACCGACGATTTCCATCAAGCTGTCGGCGCTGCATCCCCGCTATGAAGTGGCCAATGAAGACAGAGTCATGTCCGAGTTGTATGCCACTGTGATCAAGCTGATTGAGCAGGCTCGCAGCCTGAATGTCGGTATCTCTATCGATGCCGAAGAGGTAGACCGTCTCGAGCTGTCACTCAAGCTGTTCCGCAAGTTATACAACTCAGAAGCCGCCAAGGGCTGGGGCCTATTAGGCATAGTGGTTCAGGCTTACTCTAAACGGGCACTGCCTGTACTCCTGTGGCTGACCAAGCTTGCCAAAGAGCAAGGCGATGAAATCCCGTTGCGACTGGTGAAAGGCGCTTACTGGGACAGCGAACTCAAGTGGGCCCAACAGGCAGGTGAAGCCGGTTATCCCCTCTACACCCGCAAGGTGGGGACGGATCTCTCCTATCTGGCCTGTGCTCGTTTCCTGTTATCGGACAAGACCCGTGGTGCCATCTATCCACAATTTGCCAGCCATAACGCCCAGACAGTCGCTGCCATCAGCGATATGGCCGGCGATCGTGAGTTTGAATTCCAGCGTCTGCACGGCATGGGACAGGAGTTGTACGACACCATTTTGGCGGAAAGCCGAGCTCGCACCGTCAGAATTTATGCGCCGATAGGTGCCCATAAAGATCTGCTGCCCTATCTGGTGCGCCGTCTGCTGGAAAACGGTGCCAACACTTCATTTGTGCATAAGTTGGTGGATCCCAACACACCAATCGATTCACTGATCACCCACCCTCTGGTGACAGTCAAACAATACAAAACCCTGGCCAATAACAAGATAGTGAAGCCTGCCGACATTTTTGGCAGCGAACGCAAAAACTCCAAGGGACTCAATATGAACATTCTCTCTGAAGCCGAACCCTTCTTCGCGGCACTGGATCAGTTCAAGGCTCATCAATGGCATGCCGGCCCGCTGATCAATGGTGAAACCCTGAGCGGCGAGTCAAAGCCGGTTGTCAGCCCCTATGACACGACACAAACCGTCGGTCAGGTGGTTTTTGCCGACAACCAAGCCGTTGAGCAGGCCATCAGTTCAGCCGTCGCCGCCTTCCCAGCCTGGTGTCGCACGCCGGTGGCACAGCGCGCCAGCGCACTGCAAAAACTGGCCGACCTGCTGGAAGAAAATCGCGAAGAACTGATAGTGCTCTGTACCCGTGAAGCCGGCAAGAGCCTGCAGGACGGCATAGATGAAGTCCGAGAAGCCATCGACTTCTGCCGCTACTATGCGGTGCAGGCCAAGAAGATGATGAGCAAGCCCGAGCTGCTCCCCGGGCCAACCGGTGAATTGAACGAACTGTTTGTTCAAGGCCGCGGTGTCTTTGTCTGTATCAGCCCCTGGAACTTCCCGTTGGCGATTTTCCTCGGTCAGGTGACAGCAGCCCTTGCTGCCGGCAACACAGTTATCGCCAAGCCGGCCGAGCAAACCTGCCTGGTGGGCTACCGCGCCGTACAACTGGCCCATGAAGCCGGGATCCCCAAAGAAGCGCTGCAATTCCTGCCGGGCACAGGCGCCAGTGTCGGCGCCGCACTGACCAGCGATGAACGTATCGGCGGTGTCTGCTTCACAGGTTCGACCGGCACGGCCAAGGTGATCAACCGTGCTCTGGCTGCCCGCGAAGGCGCCATCATTCCTCTTATCGCCGAAACCGGTGGTCAAAATGCCATGGTGGTGGACTCCACCTCCCAGCCGGAGCAAGTGGTCAACGATGTGGTTGCCTCTTCCTTTACCAGCGCTGGCCAGCGCTGCTCGGCGCTGCGGGTACTCTATCTGCAGGAAGATATCGCCGATCGGGTACTGGAGATCCTCAAGGGTGCAATGGATGAACTCAGCATTGGCTATCCTGGTTCAGTGAAGACAGATGTCGGCCCTGTGATCGATGCCACCGCCAAAGCCAATCTCAACGCCCATATCGAGCACATCAAACAGGTAGGCAAGCTTATCAAACAGGTGGAGCTGCCCGCTGACTGCAAGGATGGCCATTTCGTTGCTCCAACCGCGGTGGAAATCGATTCCATCAAGGTGCTGGAGAAAGAACATTTCGGCCCAATACTGCACGTTATCCGTTTCAAAGCCTCAGAGCTGGACAAGGTGATTGCCGATATCAACAGCACAGGCTTTGGTCTGACTCTGGGGATCCACAGCCGCAACGAAGGCCACGCCCTGAGCGTTGCCGACCAAGTCAATGTAGGTAACGTCTATATTAACCGTAACCAGATTGGCGCCGTGGTGGGTGTGCAGCCCTTCGGTGGTCAGGGGCTTTCCGGCACAGGTCCCAAGGCCGGCGGGCCACACTACCTGACCCGCTTTATGACAGAAAAGACCCGCACCAACAACATCACAGCCATAGGTGGCAATGCTACTCTGCTGTCGCTGGGTGATGCGGAATAATCTCCACCCATGAAAAAAGCCAGGAATTATTTCCTGGCTTTTTATTATCTGCTCGCGGCAAACAAACTCACGCTATCAGCTCTTGGCTTCCTCGGGACAAAAGTTATCCATCACCAGAGCGCAGGCGGCATCGCCGGTAATATTCAGCGATGTACGTATCATGTCGAAAATCCGGTCGAGGGCAAACAGCAGTGGCAGTCCATCAATAGGGATCTTGGCCGCCAGTAATACGGCCACCACCAGGAAAGAAGGCCCAGGCACCCCGGCCTGACCAATAGCACCCAAGGTAGAGGTGAAGATGATAGCCGCATAGGCGGCAAGGCTCAGATCAATGTTATACATTTGGGCAAAGAACATGGCGACCAAACCATAATAGATGGCGTTGCCGCTCATATTGATGGTGGCGCCCAACGGCAATACGAAAGAAGCCGTGGCTTTTGAGACCTTCAACTCCTGCTCACAGGTTTCCATATTCACCGGCAAGGTCGCCATGGAGGAAGCCGTAGACAAGGCCATCACCTGGGGCTTTTTCATTGCACTGATGAAGCGCGCCGCCGACACCTTGGAAAACAGCTGCACCATCAAGGGGAAGAAGATGAAAGCGTAAATCAAAATTGCACCAACGAAGACGATGAATAACTTGAATACCACCTCAAGAGCATCAAAACCAAAAGTACCGACTGAGTCGGCCATCAGACCGAATACCCCTATGGGTGCCACCAACATGACACAGTTAATCATCCAGACCATAGCCTCTGTGATGGCATTAAGCGCCCCAAGGATCGGCTTGGCGCCATCGCCCTTGACCTTGGTCAGTGCTATGCCAAAGAAAATACTGAACACCAGGATCTGTAAAATATTCCCTCCGGTCAGCGACTCAAATACATTGGTTGGTATCATGCCGATGAAGGTATCCATCACCCCGGGGAGATCGCCCTGTTCTTTGGTGACTTCCATTAGGTCAGTCATGCTGTGGGCAGTAAAATCAACTCCCTTACCCGGTTGAAACAGGTTTCCCAGCACCAGTGCCAAGGTGACTGCGATACCCGAAGTCACAATAAAGAAGCCGAATGTTCCTAGACCGATTTTCCCAGCCGAAGGGGTGTCCCCCAAACTGGCAGCACCAGAGATGATAGCCACCAATACCAGCGGTATGACCAACATCTTGATCAAATGGATAAAAATAGTCCCCAATGGGGCAAACATGCTGGCATCCTCACCTAACCACCAGCCTACAGCCGCCCCCAAAAACATGGCAATCACGACTTGCACGCCGATATTGCCAATCCAGTGTTTGTTATTCATTGTTATGTCTCCGCCGCACAAGGGCGTCATCTTGTCAAAATCAAAGCGGGCAAAGGTACCACATTCAAGCCAATCGCTTCCGTGAGTTTTCTCGACTCAGGCTCAACAATTAGTCAAAAATGGCAAAAGATGCAAAGAGAATTTAAAATATTCAATTTCCCCAGCCTTTAAATGAGAAAAGTTTAAATAAACTCGCCTTATAACGGCTTAAAATAGAGATATCTCAACAACTATAAGTGAGTCGAGACAGCCAAGGCTGCTGCTGCAGCCAACCCTACCAGCACTATCCAGACAATGGCATTACCGCTTCCGGGTTCTTTGTCGGCCAATTCCAGTTCAGGATGCCCCTGCAAATAGTCATCCACCTTCTTTTTTGCCTCTTTCAGGCTCAGGTTGTCTCGTTCTCGCAGGAGTTTAATTGCATGAATCGTCTGCCGGTCTTCCAGTAGACTGATCACTTCCAAATCCAAGGAGCGCTCTTTGGTGGGGGTCATAGTATCTTCCTGATTAGTGGGGACGTCATTGTCACAACTTTTATAACACTGATAACTTTAGCTATAAAAAAGCATAGAGCCAAGTAGTAACTTGTTCTCTTTTTTAGCTATTCAGATTCTCCAACTGCCTGTATACCTCCCTTACAAATCCTCTAAAAATCATACTATTTCCCATTTAAGTTGGCTTGGGATTTGAACAAAAAGCGTGCAGACAGCATGTTTGTCTGCCGATTGCAGTAAATCATGCTGATTTAAACCTTAACTAAATTCAAAAACCAAACACATCTGCACGGAGATTTTCAAAGTAACCCTCTATTTTTTAACGGCTGCATACGATCATTAATAAACTTTCATCCCGCCCTAATCTTAGCCTCATCTACAGTTGTTTATCCTGCCGCCGCTTTAAAAACCAAGACCCTAAGGAGAACAGAATGCAAAGAAGCATATGGCTGGTTCCTCTCGTTGCCGGACTGAGCGCCTGTGGCGGTTCAGATTCCAATGAGTCGAACAATCCCGATCCCCAACCGCCGGTTGCCACTTTGGCCAAGACTATCCAAGGTACCCTGCAAAAGGTCGATACGGATACGCTTTGGGTCAATGGTGTAGCAATCCCAGCGGCTAGGGCCAGTGTTGAAATCAATGAAACCAAGGCCAGCATCACTGAGTTGAAGCCCGGTATGCAGCTCAACATCAAGACAGATGGCAGCAGTGCCATCAGCGTAGACTATGACCCTGTGCTGGTATCCCCGGTGAGCGCAATTGATGGCGAGCAAGCTATTGTGGCCGGTTACCAAGTAACTGGACTTGACCTCAATAAAGTCAAGGCAGGTGACATAGTTGAGCTCAGTGGTTACAACCTGAGTGATAGTCAGTTCAAGGCCACCTATTTTGCTATCGACAATGACAGGCAAGAGATGGAAGTTGAAGGGCGGGTAAGCAAGCTGGACACTCATCTGAAGCAGTTCTATCTCGGTAGTATGCAGGTGGACTATGGTGCCAATGCCGTTCAGCTAGATGACACGCTGGCCAACGGTTCCTGGGTAGAAGTTGAAGGTCAATATCAGGGTGAAGTATTGCTGGCTTCTGAAGTGGAAGTCGAACGCGCCCCGGATTTGGACAAGGGCACTGAGGTGGAACTCGAAGGTCAGGTTACCTGGGTCAACGAGTTGCAGACCCGCTTTACCTTGAACCAAAAATGGCAAGTGACCCTGGATGGCAAAACCCACTTTGAAGATGGTACTGTTGCCGATCTCAAACCCGGCGCCTTGGTCGATGTGGAAGGCCTATGGCAAGACGACACTCAAGAGCTGCAGGCCACCGAGATTGACTTTGAAAAACAGAGTCAGCCACCAGTAATTGCAAGCCACGCTTTTGAAGTTGAAGGCAAGGCTGTGTATGACGCCGGTGTATTCAGCATCAACGGCATAGTACTGACACTGACACCTCAAACTCGTTTTGAAGATGGTTTGAACCAAGCCAGCCTCAACGGTACCTGGGTACAGGTTGAAGGCTCTGAGCAAAATGGTCAATTCCTGGTGATGGAGATCGAACCTGAGATCCAGGAAGCAGATATAGAGCTCAAGGGCTTGGTCAATGATGACGGCCAAGGCGCCAGCCTCTGGGGTTATAAGGCCAGCGATGAAAGCCTCAAGCCTCATATTGGCAAAAGGGTCGAGCTGGAATGCCACTTAAGTGGTGAACTGCTGAGCCAGTGCCGCCTGGATGATTGATAACACAAGATGAACAAAGAGTGCCGGCTTTCTGTCGGCACTCTTTTTTTTCTGCAGACGGCTTTATCGCAAAGGCCTGAAGCCTGCGTAACTCAACTTGCCTTGCTGGTTTAGCGAATCACCAAGGGGTTTTAGTTTGGCCTCGGTGCGGCTCTTACAGCCACAGCCGCCACCACAACCGCCTTTCGCCTCCCCCTCATGGCCATGATCTTCACCATGACAAGCTGCGCCGGTTTCATTATGACCATGACAACCGCAGCCGCCACCACAACCGCCTTTGGCTTGATGTTTGAGTGACGGGCGTCCAGCCGCAGCACTGGTCAGCCGTAACTGAATATCACTGGCCGCAACCAGCAAAGCGGCGATATCGCGGCTCTCTTTGCCGGGCCGACAAACGCTGATGCCACCATCGAGCAGCTTACCCAACATTCGCTCGCCGATTTGATCCACCAACACAATGCGGCCGCCTTTGTCCTTGATAAGTTGCAGCATCGCCTTTTTGGCGGCGCAATTGCCGCCTGCGGCTGCCGGATTATCCAGGGTAAAACAGTGGTTGTGCTCGTTATCATAAAAGGCCAGCTCTTTGGCCTTGGTAAAATGCCCGGCCAAGCGGCCCCGGCTCATGGGTATCACTATCATCTCTGTTCCTCAGTGTGGGGCAACTCCAGCATCTGTCCCTCTATCAGGGCCTTGGCCAGTTTATGGCGGGCCTGCTTAATCAAGTTGCCAAAGGTCTGCCTGGATATCCCCATCTGCTCGGCGGCCTCTTGTTGCGCCAGACCGCGAAAGTCGGCCAACGCCAGGGCCTCAAACTCATCGGCCGCCAAGGCGACTGCCTCCAGGGCTGAGGCCGGAATGCCGTTGGGTTTGTAGAAGCGGCAGGGCGTGCCATGCTGCAGGCGGCGGCATTTTCTGGGTCTGGGCATGGGAGTATCCTTATTAGTTATTGGCATATGCCAATAACTCTATTCTGACTTTGAACCCGTATGGGATCTGTGATCCAGGCGAGAATTTAGCGCTTTTAAAAGAAAAAGGGATGCTGAGCATCCCTTTGAATAAGTCTAACTTGAGCCTCTTATTGAGTCGGTTTTTAAACCTCTGCGGCTCAGTGTAACCTCTGATACAGGGCGCTGTAGGCGGTCGACTCCTGCAGCAGTTGCTCATGACTGCCACTGGCCACTATCTTGCCTTCATCCAGCAGGTGAATGGCATCCATCTGCGCCATACCGGTTAGGCGATGACTTATCATCACCAGCGTCTTGTCTTTGGCAAACTGCAGCAGCAACCTGAGGATCTCCTGCTCGGTACGCCGATCCAGCCCCTCGGTGGGTTCATCAAGCAGCAGCAACGGCGCATCCCGCAGCAGCGCCCTAGCCACGCCGATCCGGCGTTGCTCACCACCGGATAACTGACGCCCGCCTTCACCTATCCAGGCGTTGAGGCCCTCACCCGCAAGTAACCCCTCCAGCCCAACCTGGCGCAGCACCTCGGCTAGCGTGTCATCGGTGACTTTTTCCGGCAAGGCCAGCTGCAGGTTATCTCTGAGACTGGCGCTGAGCAATTGTACCCGTTGACTGACCACTGTCATGGAAGCCCGCAAGGTCTTTTCATCCAAGGAGGCCACAGGCACACCGCCCAGCAGTATCTCACCCTGCTGCGGCTGCCACTGACGGGTTATCAAGGCCAGCAGGCTGGACTTACCCGAGCCGGTTTTACCCAGGAGTGCCACCTTGTTGCCCGCAGGGACCTGCAGCGACAAGCCTTGCAGCACTGGCTGGGTGTCCGTGTAACCGAAATGCAGATCTTTGATGATAAGGGCGCCGCTCTCGGGCCCAGTTGCCGAGACGGCAGGAAATTCAATGTCGGAGCGCTGCTCTGTCAACTCGGACACCCGCTTGGCAGCCAAGAGCACAGAAGACAGATGTTGAAAGGCACCGGCCAACGGCATCATCATCTCAATACAGGCCAGAGTGGCAAACAAGACCATGGCCAGCAAAGGCCCGGGGGGCACGGCCGGACCAACACCTGCGGCGGCAAACCAGAGCAGCAGCAACACCAGCAAGCCGTGACAGAGGATCAACATTGCCTGGCTCAGACCTGTGATCGCCGCCATCGCCTTCTGACTGGCAAACCAGCTCTGCTCGGCGCGGTCGAGTTCCGCCCGAAAGCTTTCAGCAGCGCCACCTTTGGCATCGGAAAACAGACTCAGCTCTGCCTGACCGGACAACCATTCCAGCAGCCGAACCCGGTAGCTGCGCCGCGCTTCAATCAGCTCGCGCCCGGGTCGCCTGCCAAGCAGATAGAACACACTCGGCAACAACAACCAACTGAGCAAGAGGCCAGTACAAAGCAGGATAGCCAAGTTGAGATCAAACCAACCGATAAAGGCGGTCAATGCCAGCAGCATCAGCAAGAAGGCCGTCAGCGGCGTCAACAACCTCAGATACAGGTGATCCAGCGTGTCGATATCGGCCACCAAACGGTTGAGCAGATCGCCGCGGCGCATCCCGGATAGATTACGTTCACTCAAAGGCAGCAAAGAGCGCCAGGCCCACAACCTGAGATCGGTCAGGATCCTGAAGGTGGCCTCATGGGTAGCCAGCCTTTCACCGTAGCGGCTTGCCGTGCGGGCAATGGAGAGGAAACGCACCCCGCCCGCCGGAGTAAAGTAGTTGAAGGCTTCCGCCGTCACCAAAGCCAGACCGGCCACTGCGGTAGCAGATAAGAACCAACCGGAGAGCGACAGCAGGCCAATACCGGCCATTAGGGTCGTTACTGTCAGCAGCAGGCCGACAAACATCATCAAAGACTGGCGGCGGAATAGCCGGATAAAGGGCAGTAACAGCTTCATCTCAACGCTCCTCCCCTGACTCTGACTTTGACTCTGGTTTTGATTCTGACTTTAACTCGGGCACGGCTTCCGCCTCAGCGGTCGCGGCAATCGGCGGCGCCGATGCCTTTGGCGCATCATCGAGGGAAACCGCCAGCGGCAGCTCATCCAGCATCTGCGCCAGTAAGCCCGGCTGCGCTTTGAGTTCGGCAAAAGTGCCCTGCTGCACCAGTTTCCCCTGATCCAGCACCAGAACTCTGTCCATCCGATCCAGTTGATCCAATCTGTGGGTCACCATAAGGCAGCTCTTGCCAGCCATCGCCTGCCACAGCGCGCTAAGCACCAGTTGTTCACTCTGGCTGTCGAGGCTGGCGCTGGGCTCATCGAGCACAAACAGCTGCGCCTGACGCCCAAGGGCGCGGGCCAACGCCAGCCGCTGCGCCTGCCCCACAGACAGGCCACCGCTGTATTCATCCAATTGGTGCGCCAGCCCATCCGGCAAGGCGCGAACATAGTCGGCCACCTTGGCCTGTTGCAGATAATCCCACAATTGCGCCTCGGTCAGTTCGGGCTGGCCGAGACGCAGATTATCGGCGATAGAGCCGTGGAACAGCTGCGGATTCTGGCCAAGCCAAGCGATACGGCTGCGACAGGCGGCAGGATCCAGCTCGGCCAGTTCAATACCATTGAGCTTTAAGCTGCCCTCATAGGGCAGAAAACCCAGCAGAGCGTTGAGCAGGCTGGTTTTACCGGCGCCACTCGGGCCCACCAAGGCCAGCTTCTCGCCCGCCGCTAAGCTAAAACTCAGCGGCCCCAGTAAAGGCACGCCGTCTATGCTCAATACCTTGAGATCCCGGGCCTGCAGTTCAATGCCCTCACCGGGGAGGGGCTGTTCACCACGCTTGAGCGGCTCAGGCAACTCCAGCAGTGCCATCAAGGATTCGGCGGCGCCCACCGCCTGGGCCTTGGCATGGTAGTGAGTGCCCATGTCGCGCAGCGGCTGATAAAACTCAGGTGCCAAAATCAGCACAAACATGCCGGTAAACAGGCTGATACCCATGCCGTAATGACCAAAGTCCAGGTGCCCCAGATAACTGAAGCCGAAATATACCGCCAAAATAGCGATGGATACCGCGGCGAAGAACTCCAGCACGGCGGAGCTGAGAAACGCCATTCTGAGCACTGCCATGGTACGCTCACGAAAATCTTCCGAGGCCTTGCCTATGGCGCGCTGCTCCGCTTCGGCGCGATAGAAAAGCTTGAGTGTCGGCAAGGCCTTGAGGCGATCCATAAAGTGGCCGCTCAATTGCTGCAGCGCACCGAAATGCTTGCGGTTGGCATCGGCGGCACCCATGCCGACCAAGACCATAAACAGTGGAATAAGGGGAGCGGTGCCGAGCAAAATCAGGCCACCGGCCCAGTTGATGGGGAACACACATACCAAGATGATCAGCGGAATAAAGGCCGCCAGGCTCATCTGCGGCAGGTAACGGCCATAGAAATCCTGCAAATCTTCTATCTGTTCCAGCACTATACTGGCCCAGCTGCCGACAGGCTTGCCATTGACAAAGGCCGGCCCCAGGCGTTCAAGTTTATTGAGCACGGCGGCGCGCATCTGCTCTCTGAGGCGTCTGCCTGCCTCGAAGCTGACCCGCTCTCTGAGCCAAGCGATAACTGCTCGCAGCAACACCAGAGTCGCAAAGGCCAACATATGCGGAATAAATGCTTGCCTATCAAGCTCGTCGATGATCAGCCCCTGCAGCACAGTGGCCAGCACCCAGGCCTGGCCCACCAGCGCCAAGCCGTTGAGCACGCCCAACAACACAGAGAGTTTAAGGAAGGGGCCACAGGCAGATTGTTGCGCTTTGAGCCAGCGACCGAGTTGTTTCTCTAAGGATTTGTCCATGGGATCCTACTGCAAAATCAGCTAATGACGCTGTTGCTGCCAAAGCAGCAAGGTAATAGCTTGACCTAAGGCGAATCGTTCGGTAGGCAAGCAGTATCGCAGGCATTGCCAAGGGAAGAAACCCGTTGCCCAGGAACTGTTACCGGACTCACAAAATTTGCGCCAGATCAAAAAAACGCACCATAAGCCAAGCAGCTTAACCCCAAGTTAACGCCCTCCCCACAATCTACTTAATGCTAGATCTACTAACGTTAGAGGTTCGCTTCGATGGCGCAGCTACCGCTGTGAGCACACAGTGCATACTCACGGGTAATCCCCGCTCAATTGAGACGACCGACCAGAGATGGAGTGCCCTCAACGACTATGACCAAAACGCACCAGCACATGCCACAGCAACTTGAGCTGCTGCTTGAGCTCGGTTTCATTGCCAAGCATGCGCCACTGCTGCGGATCTTTATGCAGTGCCAGCGCCGCTTCCCCTATCAGACGGGCATCGAGCAGGCCATCCCGTGCCACCAAGGCGGCGAGCTTGGGCATGGCGGCGCCGCGAAAGTCCGGCGGCACCTCATCAACCGGCATTTGATAGCCCTGATGCCAACACAGCTGCAGTCGGTACTTGTCACACAAGCGCTGCATCAAAATCTCCATCTCTGTGCCTTTGAATGCCGGATCGGCCACCAAGTGAGTCAGATCCTCAGCTATCACCAGCTCACCGTGGCACTGAGCCTCAATGTAATGATCCAGATCACCGCTCATGGGGCGCTCAAACCTGGCTGCCACCCCCAAAGGCAAGGCATCAACTAGATAATCGACCAAGGCCGCCGGGCGCAACTGACCTACGCCCAATGCCGAACTACGCTCAAAGCACTCATTGAACAGCGCGGCAAAAATATCTTCAAAGCAGGCCGCGGTGCCTTTTTCCCTGGGCTCACGGCAGGAGTCCAGATAACTGAATGTGCAGCGATGCAGCAACGCAGGTGATGACAACAGATAACAGCTGCCGAAACGGGCCGAGGGACCGTTTTGATGCATGCCCAGATCCAGGGCGCCGTATTTGGGGCGCCCTCTGGCGCCGCGATAACAGTCGCCGAATAGCTGGTTTTCCCAATGATCTCGCGGACCACCAACCTGAGGCGAGAGTTTGCCGTTGGATACCCGGGTTTCAAACTGGGTCTTGTAAATACCATCGGCCAGCATACCGGCCAACACAGGCCAGCCGCGGGAGTCGATTCTATCCGGGTGGAAATGAAAGGCGATACGGCCATGTTGAGCCAGCATATTCAGCCCGAGAGAGAGCCGTGCGGTGTCGATGGCGGACATCGACTGCACATTCTTGATCACGCTCAGGGCATACTCCCTGCGATGCAGGGCCTGCGCCTGTATATGCTCTATTGCCCCCATACACCTCACCGAGTCGAGGCCTGAATTTGGCTCTTGCTTTTCCAAGATAGGTTAAGCGGCTGCTTTGCAACAGTTAAAGTTAAGACAAGCGTAAAATAAAAGGGTTCAAGTTGGCTGCAATTAGCACTTTAGCCGCAAATGCTGTAAGCTTGCCGCCTTCGCCGCAACGCTGTGCATTGCGGCTCCCATATCTCAGCTCCGCGCTGTCAATTGAGAAGATTGCATGAGTTTTGCCTCCCTGGGCCTGTCGGCCCCGATTTTGAACGCTGTCGCCGAACAAGGTTACTCCACTCCATCCCCCATTCAAGCCCAGGCCATTCCCGCAGTATTGCAGGGACGGGATGTGATGGCTGCCGCCCAGACAGGGACAGGCAAAACCGCCGGCTTTACCTTGCCTTTGCTGGAGCGTCTCAATGGTGGTATTCGTCCGCGGGGCAACCATATCCGCGCTTTGGTGCTGACCCCCACCCGTGAGCTGGCCGCTCAGGTGGCCGAAAGCGTCAGTCTCTATGGCAAACATCTGGATCTGCGCAGCTCAGTGGTCTTTGGCGGTGTTTCCATTAACCCACAGATGCAGACCTTGAGAAAAGGGGTCGATATCCTGGTGGCCACACCGGGACGCCTGTTGGATCTGTACCAACAAAATGCCGTCAAGTTCGGCCAGTTGGAAGTGCTGGTGCTGGACGAAGCCGACCGCATGCTGGATATGGGCTTTATTCACGACATCAAAAAAATTCTAGCTTTGCTGCCGGCCAAGCGGCAAAACCTGATGTTCAGTGCCACTTTCTCTGACGACATTCGTCGCCTGGCAAAGGGCTTGGTGCACGATCCCGCCGAGATCTCAGTGGCGCCGGCCAACAGCACCGCCGAACGGGTGAGCCAGAAGTTGCACCCGGTAGACAAGTCAAAGAAATCGGCGCTGCTGACCTCGCTTATCAAAGAGTACAAGTGGCAACAGGTACTGGTGTTTACCCGCACCAAACACGGCGCCAACCGTCTGGCCAAGCACCTGGATGGCAAAGGAATTGGCGCCGCCGCCATCCACGGCAACAAGAGCCAGGGTGCCAGAACCAAGGCACTGGCCGATTTCAAGAGTGGCAAGGTCAAGGTGTTGGTTGCCACAGATATTGCCGCCCGCGGCCTGGATATAGATCAGTTGCCGCAAGTGGTTAACTTCGATCTGCCCAATGTGGCCGAAGACTATGTGCACCGCATCGGCCGTACCGGCCGCGCCGGTGCCAGTGGTCAGGCAGTGTCTCTGGTAAGTGCGGAAGAATTCAAGCAGCTCAAAGACATAGAGCAGCTGATCGGCAAGACTATCGAGCGTGAAATCGTCAATGGCTTCGAACCTCAGGAAGCCTTGCCGGAATCGCGGCTCAACCCGAACAAGATAGGCCCGAAAAAGCCCAAGAAGCCGAAAAAGCCCAAAGAGGGGCATCAGGATGGCCAGCGTAGCAGCAACCTGGATAAAAGTAGTGGCAGCAAGCCGGCCAATGCTGAAAACCGCCATCGTCGTCCGGCTCAGGGCGCCAAGACCGAAGGTTCAAGTGCCAGACGCAAACCCGCGAACGCCAAGCCTCAGGGCGGTCGCTCCCAAGAGAGTAAGCCGCAAGGCGCCGGCAAGGGCAATAGCGGCTCAGACCAGCAGCGCAACAACCAGGCACAGCAACGCGACTCACAAGCGCGCGGCTCCCGGCAAAGAAATGAGCGCTAAGCTCAATCAAGCCTGAGATTGAAAGCCCACCCGAGTGGGCTTTTTCAATGCCGCAAGATTAGTCTGCCTAAAAACCATCCCCGCCTGTTACAATACCCCTTTACCATTTTTGCTCCATTTGCGAGCCCATAGGACACAGCTTGAGTGATTTACCCTTTTCCAGCCTGCCGTTGAAACCCGCCCTGCTGGCCACCCTGAACGATCTTGGTTTCACCGCCATGACCCAGGTTCAAGCCGCCAGCCTGCCGGCCATTATTGAGGGCCGCGATGTACTGGCTCAGGCGAAAACCGGCTCGGGCAAAACGGCGGCCTTCGGTCTTGGGCTGTTGAATCGACTCAATGTGAAACGTTTTCGGGTGCAGTCCCTGGTGCTCTGCCCCACCCGGGAACTGGCCGATCAGGTGGCCAAGGAACTGCGCCGTTTTGCCCGCGGCATTCACAACATCAAGATCCTGACCCTGTGTGGCGGTGTGCCTGTGGGGCCACAGATAGGCTCGCTGGAACATGGCGCGCACATTATAGTTGGCACACCGGGGCGGGTACTGGACCACCTGCAGAAGGGGCGTCTGGATCTGAGCGAATTGCAGCAACTTGTGTTGGATGAAGCCGACCGTATGCTGGAGATGGGCTTTGCCGATGCACTGGAGCAGATAAGCGCCTATATGCCGGACAAGCGCCAAAGTTTGCTGTTCAGCGCCACCTTCCCGGAACCGATTGCCGAATTGGCCCGCGCCATGATGGATAAGCCGCTCAGCATCAAGTTGGAGCAGCAACATGATCAACTCAGCATAGCGCAGCAGTTTATCGAAGTGACAGACACCGCCTCCAGGTTGCAAGCGGTGGAAGCATTGCTACTGGCCCACAGGCCTGAGAGTGCCGTGATATTTTGCAATACCAAAAGAGAAACCCAGGAGCTGGCCGACAACCTGGAGCAGCAGGGCTTCAGCGTGCGAGCACTCCATGGCGATCTGGATCAGCGTGAGCGCGATCAGGCGCTGGTGCAGTTTGCCCTCAAGAGCGTGGTGGTGTTGGTAGCCACAGATGTTGCCGCCAGGGGCCTGGATATCGAAGCCCTGGATCTGGTGATCAACTATCAACTGGCGTTCGATCCCGAAGTGCATGTGCACAGGGTCGGTCGTACCGGCCGCGCCGGTGCCTCGGGCCAGGCCGTCAGCCTGGTAGGCCCCAAAGATGGCATGCGAATGGCGCTGCTGGAGGATATCTTTGGCCCGCAAACCATGAGTGAACTGCCAAAGCCCGGCAGTTTTTCCTCTGCGCCGATAAGAGCGGCCATGCGCTGCATCCGCATTGAAGGCGGCAAGAAGCATAAGCTGCGCCCGGGGGATATTCTTGGAGCAATCACAGCCGACAACCGCCTGACCGGCGCCGATGTGGGCAAAATACAAATTCAGGATATCTGGTCTTATGTAGCGGTGCGCAGCGAGTGCGCCAATACTGCGGTCAAATTACTGAGTGAGCGCAAGCTCAAAGGCAAGTCATTCCGCGCCTGGGCGATGAAACCTTAAACCGAAACCCTCAATACCGCCAAAGGCGGTGGTTTAAGGATGATAAAAATGCCTGCATCAATTGCAGGCATTTTTATGCTTATCCACATAGCTGCCGCCAGCCAAATAGCGTTAGGCAAAAACCATCAGCAAGCCTCTGGCATTTGTCAGCAAGTTGGCCGCGTTCAACCGTATTTTAGCGCGTGGAGGCCAAACTCTGTTCGCTAGTGAGATTCAGGCTCGCAATCCCGGCATTAATATCCCGCGCCAGCTTTTCAAGCCCCTGGGAGAGGCTCTCGACCAGCGCCGGGTATCCGTCTGAAGCCAGGGGCACGTCATAATGAAAGTCGGCCTGCAGTACTTGTTCACCGGAAGAGTTACTGATGCGCCAATCGCCCCCAATCAAAGCATCGCCGCTGTATCGTCCGTGAAACTCGTTGAAACCTAAAGTCAGGGTTAATGGCTGCTGCGCTGGTATATTGACCGAGGCCTCACGCGGGCATTCATGGGCCAATAAAGACGCCATCTTGACCTTTATCTGCTCACTGATATCGCCGGCCCACAGATGCTGACGGGCGATAGCCAATTCATGGTTTGAGACCTGATAAACCAAACCATTACCCGCCAGAAAGTCGGCCATTTCCACCCCGGCGAGGCGCCATTGGCACTGGCGTAGAGGGGGCTTTACTCTCGCTTCAGAAGTTGCCTGCGGCGCTTTACCCAAGAAGTAAGTGGTTACCTGGGGTTGGCTGGAGCAGCCGGCCAATACCAGCAGTAGAGAAAACAGGATAATTCGCATATCAATCGGCCTTTTTCGGTGTCGGATCGGCGGCAGTATCTGCCCCCATGATCAAGAGGTTGGGTTTTTCATTCAGTTGCCGTGACAAGGGCTGCAACTCCCGCATCACAGCCTTAAGCTGTTTCAGGCTGGATTGCAATTCGGCGTACATGGCCGAGTCCTGGCCATAATCCTGCGCCATCCCTTGAAATTCCCGCAGCGTGTTTTGCAGTTCACCCGGTAACGCCTGCATCTCCTGTTGCTTAAGCAACTGCTCCAATTTTTGCCCCACCTTGTCCCATTGCGCCAAAGCGGCACTGGTGTTTTCCAGGGTATGGTTGACCCCCTGGAAAGTGCTCTCCAGTGGTAAGTTATTTAATTTGCTGATCAGTTGCCCCACCTGCTTTTGTATTTCGGCCACTCCGGCACGCTTGGTAGGAAACAGTGGATACTCCATAAAAGTCCCGGCCTGGTATGGCTCGGCATCCGGATACAGATCCAAGTCGATGAACAGCGCACCGGTTAACAGACTCCCTGTCTTGAGGCTCGCTCTCAGGCCCGCCCCCAAGTCTCTTTCTATTTCTGAGCGCAGCTGCTCAAGCCCCGTCGACTCGGCGTTTTCAAATACTCGTGCCAGCTCAATTCTGACCAATACAGGAATGGTGCCATTGCTGAGTCCTGCACCATGGACACCATACTGCTGCAACGTCAGCGGTGCCTTGACCACTTTACCTATGGTAATACCGCGGAATTCGACGCTGGCGCCTTCATGCAGCCCCCGCACCGACTCATCAAACAACATGACATATTCCAAATACTGGCTGTAAAGGCTCTGACTGGCCAGCTCTTGCGAATCATAGAGAGGGAAATTATCCTCACCATCCTCAACCTTTTCCCCGGCCAAACGCCCCTCAGGCAAGCCAAAGCTGACGCCTCCTCTGAGCAATGACTCCAATGAACCCACCTGCAGATCCAGCCCCTTGGCAGACAGCTGCATATTCAGCCCCGAAGCCAGCCAAAATTGGCTGTTGCTGCGCACCAATTCATCATAGGGTTTATTGATAAACAGCTGGTAAAACGCCTGGCGTTTATCGGTATCAAAGCCGGTGCTTTCCACTCTGCCGACTGTGAAGCCTTCGTAGAGTACAGGGTCGCCAACGCCAAGCTTGCCCGCCTGACGGCTATTAAGCACTACCCTGATGCCCTGTTCATCGGCCGAGGCCACCGGAGGGTTCTCCAGTACATTGAACTCATAATTGGCAACGGCAGATCTTCCCGGCTCCAACTCTATGTAGGCACCGGACAACAAGGTATCCAGTCCTGTGATCCCCTCTTTGCCTATTCTGGGCTTCACCACCCAGAAGCGGGCGTCTGTGGTCAGCATTCTCTCGGCGTCCGGCGACACTCTTGCCGTCGCGATAATCGCGCTGTAATCATCACTCAATTTAATGCTCTCAATCACACCAACATTGACATTACGTGACTTGAGAAAGGTTTTACCCACCTCAATGCCTTCGGCAGTCTTGAGGTGTAGCTTGATCTCACTGCCGAGTTGATCGAAGTAGTCATAAAGCATCCAGCAACCGATCACCAGTGCAACTATAGGTATCAACCAAACGGCCGACACCTTGGTGGCTGGGGACTCTTCGGCCCGGACATATTCGTCATTTAACATAGATTCACTCATATTATTCATGGGTAGACTTTTTAAGCCCTGACTGACTCCAAAGCACCCTGGAATCAAAACTAATGGCAGACAGCATGGTCAAAATCACCACCATGGCGAAGGAGAGTGCCGCGGGTCCCGGCTTGATGGCCATAAGCTCATCCAACTGAACCAGAGCGGTCAACAAAGCCACCACAAAGATATCTATCATGGACCAGCGGCCAATGAATTCGGTTACCCGGTACAGCGACTGATTGCGACTCTCTTTGCCCTTTACCCGCCCTTTGCCCGCCTGGTGAAACAGATAAGCCAGAGACAGGATCTTGGCGGTAGGGATCACTATGCTGGCCAGAAAAATCACCGAAGCCACAGGATAGGAACCCAGATGCCAAAGCAAGACCACACCGCTGATTATGGTCGAGGCCTCGGTCTGCCCAACGCTGGTGGTATACATGATGGGATAGAAGTTGGCCGGTATATAAAACACCACGGCGGCCAGCAAAAAAGCCCAGGCGGTTTGCATACTTTGCAGCGGAATATAGGGCTGAACCCCGGCGCCGCAGCGGCAGCAGTTTTTACTCGACACCAGATTTAATTGACCGCAGATATGGCAGGAATCATGGTTATGATTCAGATGACTGTCGCCGCTATGAACCTTGGCAATCTCTTCTCTGGGTGACAAGCGATCCCAGATCCACGAGCTGTCGATGACGGAGACAAACTTCACCAATAGCATGCTGTAGAGGCAAAAAGCCCAGAAAGATGGCCCGAAACCGACATCTGCCAAGGCGATGATCTTCACCATGGCCACCAAGATCCCTACCAGAAACACATCGGCCATCAACCAGGATTCAAACTTGAAAATAAGCTTGCTGCCCACTCGGGCCCAACCTAAAGATACAGCTCTCCCCAGGCTCGCCAGATAACCCAGGCGATAGATGCACATGGCAAAAAGGATATAGATCAGCGGTAAGATCACCACGCACAGTAAGATCACCAACGCCAATATGCTGTTGCTGGCGTAATGCATGCTGACCAAGGCGCCCCAGAGGCTGACCTTTTGCGACAAGCCCTGGACACTGAAAGACAAAAAGGGAAACCCCAGGCTCAAGGCCAACAGGATAAGGGTTGCCAAACCGTAGGCCCAAACCTGCTGAAACGGTGCCTTCAAGGCTGACTGTAAGCCGTGATGACAGCGAGGACAGCTCACCTTGTTGCCGGGTTTGGGCTCGCTAAAAGCACTCACCAAACCGCACTCTTCACAGGCCTGCAACTGGGTATTTTGCCCTTGGCGGCCAGCATCTTCCGGCGGGGTATTTAACGGCTTCACAATAACTCCTGTGATTTTCAGTGTGACCAGACTCAGCGGTTCACTCAGGAAAAAGCGGGTGCAGGGATAGACTCACACAAAGTCCCTGCACCTAAGATCAACGCCTTATTGTTGCGACTGGGTTTGCTCCAAGCTCCAGTCGCCCCCGAGCGCCTTATACAGAGTGACAACAGTAGAGGCGGTATTGAGCCTGGCCACCACTTCGGCATCCTGAATGTTGTTTTTGACGTTCTGGGCATTCAACACACTCAAGTGGTTCTCAAGCCCGGCTCGATACAGGGAGGTGGCCTTGGTCACCGCCGTCTCGGCCTGAGTCTCAGCTTTGACTATATGCTTATGATATTCTTGACTATTGCCGTAGAGTCTCAGTACAGTTTCCACCTCATTGATGGCGTTATTGACCGTCTGTTGGTAACTCATCACAGCGGTCTTGAAGCCACTCTCCTGGATATCAACCATGGCTTGAGTCCGACCGGCATCGAAGATATTCCAGTTGAACCCTGCCGCCAGCGCCCAAGTGGTGGAGCCAGAGGAGAAGAGATCGTCAAAGTGATCTGCCGATATCCCCGGGGCGCCGGTCAGATAAAAGCTGGGGTACTTGGCGGCAATGGCAGCCCCCAACTCCTGGTTCTTGGCGGCAATTTCCCGCTCGGCCAAGGCGATATCCAAACGCCGGGTCAACAATTCAGAAGGCACCCCGGTCGGGATCAACTGCTGCATCTGCGGCAATGCGGCATCAGTCAAACGCGCCTGGGTTTGGTTGATATTCTCCCCAAGCAGCAACGCCAACCGATGCAGATGCGCCTGCTTGGCCGAGTCCAGCATGGGCAGCATCGCCTTGGTCGTCGCCAGCGCCGCCTTGGCATTGGCTACATCCAGGCTGGAGCCATAACCATGGCGCTCCAGCGATTCCACCAGTGCCAGCACCTCTGTCTGCTCCTTGATATTCTTGGCCGCGATCAGCATCCGCTCCTCGGCGCCGCGATATTGCAGATAGTTATCTATGACTTCGGCCGTCATCAGGGTGGTGAGGTTGGCTTTCAGTATTTTTGCCTGCTCAACCCGAATTTCGGCGGCCCGGCTCAGGCTATCTATACGACCAAACAGATCGGCCTCCCAGGCTATCGTCGCCCCGAGAAAGCTGCTATTGGGGTCTCGGTCCATCAGTTTGACGCTGCCGCCACCGAGGGCATCGGGCAAGGCGACGCCGGAAACGGCGCCCCCCATCATGGGATCGTTCTCGCTGATCCGCAGATCCATATACCCACCGCCCAGAGAAACCGAAGGCAACTTCAAAGATGACACTGCTGTTTCGTAGGCCTGGGCCGAACGGATCCGCTCGGCGGCGATTTTCAGGTTGATGTTTTGCTGCTGGGCCGCGGCTACCAAGGCATCCAATTGCGGATCATTGAACTGCCGCCACCACTCTTGATAGTCAAGGGCCTGAGCCGCCACGCCTTGGGTATCGGCATTGAAATACAGCTCACTGACCTTCACGCTCGGCAACTGATAATCAGGTGCCATGCTGCAACCACTGACCAGGGTTACACCGACAATGGCAGCCAAAATATGCTTCTTCATTACTTCACCTCTTTGGCTGTCAATACAGGCTGTGATGGGGCTGCCAACTCAATTTGTTCGGCTTCTCTTTGTTCATCCCTGTGATAAAACAGGCGATAAAGGGCCGGCATTACAAACAGTGACAGCACGGATGCGGCGGTGAGACCGCCAATAATGGTGGCCGCCATCTGATCAAACAGGCGATCGGTAAGCAGAGGGATCATCCCCAGCGCCGTAGTCAACGCCGCCATTGAGATCGCCATGGTTCGATTCAAGGTCGCGGCCTTGATCGCCTCGGCGATGCCCGAACCGTTACGACGCTCAAGCTCTATCTGATCCATCAGGACAATGCCGTTTTTGATGATCATGCCCGAGAGGCAGATCATGCCGACTATCGCCATAAAGCCGAAGGGTTTATCCAGCAACAACAAGCTCCAGACAATGCCGATGGAGGCCAGTGGCAAGGTGATCATGATGATCAAAGGCTGGCGGAAGGCATTGAACATGGCGACCAGAATGATCAGCATCAGCAAGGTGGCCTTGGGGTTTTGTTCCAGCAAGTCATCAATAGAGCGCTGCTCGTCATAGTATTCACCACCCCACTCCATCTTATAACCGGCCGGCAAGGCAATGGCTTCAATCTCGGCGGCAATCTGCTGACGAACATTGGATGCGGTGTCGCCGCTAACTCCGGCCTGAACCGTAATAGCCGGCAGCCGGTTGCGACGCCAGATCATGCTTTCTTCACCCTTGATCTCTATGCTCTCAACCACTTGCCCCATAGGCACGCTGTGAGTGCCCAGTAAAGAGCGCACCGGAATATTCTCAAAATGCTCCAAAGTCGCGTTGGCGCTGCGCAGCTTAATAGGAATAAGGTCATCCCCATGCCTCATGGTGCCCACCTGGCTGCCTTCGGTCACCCGATTGATGGCATTGGCAATATCGGTTCGGGTCACGCCGGCGAGGCGCGCCGCATGCAGGTCCACCATAGGCGTCATCACCTTGCTTTCCTGGCGCCAATCGTCGCGAACATATTTGAGATTGGGGTGTGAGACCATCACAGCCTTTGCCTCATCGGCCAGGCGATGCAGCACCTCGGGATCCGGGCCAATAAAGCGCGCTTCAATCGAATACTTATCCTTGGTCGCCAGCTTGAGATCCCTGAATCTCGGCTCGGCATAGGGGAATTGCGCCTTTAACCAGGCATCACCACGACTGACCAGGGGCTCAATATCCTCATAGTTGCGAGTGTTGATCAGTATCTGACCATAGCTGGAGTCCAGCGGCTCGGGTTCAACTGTCACCGAAAAACGCGGTGCACTCTCGCCGACCGAGCTGGAGATACTTTCCACCTCTGGCTGCTGCAATAACCAGGCTTCGACCTTGCGCATATCGGCAGAGGTCTGCTCTATGCGGCCACCGTTGGGCAACCAGTAATCCAAAAACACTATCGCCCGGTCCGATGACGGCATGAAGTTCACCTTCAGCAGCGGTGCGGCCAACAGGGTGCCGACCAGTAAAGGGACAACATACAGTAAGGTTTTCTTGGGGTTTTCCACTACCCAATCAACTGCATTTTCATACATCAGCCAATAACGAGAAGGGGCTTTCGCCTTGTCTTCATCAACGGCCGTGCCGAGGAAGAACCAGCACATCAGCGGCGTGACTATCATGGCGATTACCCAGGAAAGCAGCAGTGAACTGCACAGCACCTGGACGATGGACAAGGAGAACTCGGCCGAGTCGGTTTGTGACAGCAATACCGGCGCCGTACCCATAGCGGCAATCACAGTCGCCGCCAGCAGCGGAACCGCCATCTCCTTGATGCTATCGATAACCGCCTGGGTACGCTCTATCCCTTGTTTAATCTTGGCCTGGAACAGATCCACTATCACAATGGCGTTATCCACCAGCATCCCCAAGGCCAAAATAAAGGAACCCAAGGAGACCCGCTGCAGATCCACATTGGTCAAATTCATATAAACCAGGGTAAAGAGAATTGTCAGCAACAAACTGGCACCGACAATCGAAGCACTGCGCCAGCCCATGAAGATCAGCAGCACAACCACAACTATCACAATACTTTCAATAAGATTACTGATGAAGTTATTGACCGACTTCTGCACCTCTTCCGGCTGATAAGCGATAACCCCGATACCGGCACCCGCAGGCAATTCGGCCTGATAATCTGCCAGCACCTGTTTAAGGGTGTCGCCTATGCTAACCACATTGATACCGTTAACCGGGCTCACAGCCAGAGTAACCGCTTGTTGGCCATTAAAACGGCTTAAAGTAGTGGCAGGATCCTGATAGTCCATCGTGATATCGGCGATATCGCCCAAGCGGATCACCGCCGAGTTCAAACCATTGATCCCGGTTTGAATACTGACGTTACGAATATCATCCACAGTTTGGAAACTGCCGCCCTGCTCTACCCGCAGGTTTTCAATCCCGAGATCAAAGTCACCGGCGGTCACTGGCATATTCTGGCTCTGCAACTGATCGATCAGTTGCAGCATGGTCAGGCCGGTTTCGCTCAGACGTTCTTCCGAGATGCGGATATTGACCTCCTGCTCGTGAATGCCGTGCAGTTGCACTTTTTTCACGCCATCAACTGCCTTGATCCGCCGCTGTAATTCCCTGGCGTGGTCTTTCATCTCCGCCATGTTCATGTTGTCGCCATAGACCGCAAACAACATGCCGTAGACTTCGGAAAACTCATCCTGGACTATGCTGATCTGCGCCTGCATCGGCAGCTCCAGCTTCACATCTTCCACTTTGCGGCGCAGCAAATCCCACTGCTGCGGCAGTTCGTCAGAGTTCACCTTCTCTTTGAGATCAACAAAGATCATCGAGCTACCGGGACGGGACAGTGAGCGCAGTTTCCACAGCGACTCCATCTCCTCCAACTTGGTCTCGACCTTGTCAGTCACCAACTGTTCCACTTCCTTGGCATCGGCTCCTGGATAGAGAGTCACGATAACCGCGCTTTTAACCGTAAATGAAGGGTCTTCCAACTTCCCCAGATCAAAATAGGAGTAGATCCCGGCGATCATGCCAAGAATCGTGAAAAAAATGACAAAGGTTTTTTGTCTCAGTGCAAAGGTAGACAGATTCATGACTTAACCTGCGCCTCGCCCAATACCTCCACCTTGTGTCCATTTTCCACAAAGGCACCACCGGCCAAAATGATACGTTCACCTTGCTGGAGATCGCCGGAAACACAGATAGAGTCGTCGGTTTGACTCATGGCTTTAACCGCTACCGCCTTGGCATGCTCATTCACCACCCGATTAACATACAGCTGACTCTTTTGACTGGATACCGCCATCGCCGGAATACAAAACACCGGTGTTTTGCTGGCGTAAGGTAAGCTCACCGCCACATTGACCGCCTTTCCGGCGACCAACTGCTTGGGTGCTTGTTTCAGGGCAAAGGTCACTTCATAAGTGCGTTTGAGCCTATCGGGAACACTGGCAATCTGGGTGATCTCGGCCGCAACCGAACCTTCAGCATTGAACCAGGAGACTTCACCGTTTGCGCCCTGGCGTAGATTCCAAATTTGACTTTCAGAGACATCGACCACGGCATTAAGCGTGGTGGGTTGATGTATGGTGACTATCTGAGTGCCAACATCCACCAGCTCATATCGGTCGACAAAGCGCTTACCTATGACGCCGTCATAGGGAGCTTTGAGAGAGGTATAGGCCAGAGAGTCCTGGGCCTTTTTCAAAGATTGCTTCAACAGTTCGACACCCGCCTTGGCGCGGGCTTCGGCGCTGATAGCCCGATCCAGTTTGACCCCGGCTATCGCCTTATCATTAATAGCGGCGCGAACCCGCTTAAGTTCAATGGCTGCCAAACGATGTGCAGCCTCGGCCTCGCTGAGTCTGGCCTCAAGCTCCATCACACTGACCCGGAAGTCATGGGGATCCAGACGAGCGATGACTTGGCCCTTTTTAACCTGACTGCCTTCATCAGCCAAGATCTGCTCCAGTGTGCCCGGCACCCTAAAAGACAGCTCAGCCGTTTTGTCTGATTCCAGAATGCCACTGAACTGATGCACTCTATCACTGACCGGAGCCGGAAGCTCCATCACCTGAACCAGTGGAAGCGCGGTCGAGGCCGCCTGTGGCTGCTCACTGTTGCCACAACCCCACAGCATGAATACCACGCTGCTGCATAGCAGGCTTAACTTAAGCCCGGTCGGTTTTACTCTTGTCACTGCAATTTCCTAACTACTTGAATCAATTGCGGCACAGAGTAATGCCGAGCCATATTTAAAACAATAACATATATTTACACATCAATGTCATGAAATTCGTGACAATCTACAGATCCAACTTACGTGCTTCTTCAATAATACTGTCAATCAATAACCTGGCCGCATGGGTCATCCCCTTGCGGCTGGGATAAACCAACCAAACGTCATCAACATAAACTTCACACTCGGGCAGTACTTCTACCAACTCGCCCGATTTAACGTGTTCTGCAGCGCTCAGTTCAGCCAACAAACTGATACCTGCACCATTCATAACAGCATGTTTTACGTAGGAACTATTGTTGGAAATCAGCCGGCTATGGGTGCGGTACTCGCCCTGATTAAAAATCCATTTATCTTCCAGCTCACCGTTAGCCAAACGGTGAATGATCAAGGCGTGATTATCCAGATCATCTATCGATGTGGGCATGCCATGCTCCGCGATATAATCCGGGCTGGCATAGAGTTTTCGCAATCCTCTCATCAAAGGGCGGGCCACAAAGGAGCTGTCTTTCATCTCACCGATATGAACACAGGCATCCAGACCATAGGTCAAAATATCGTGGTATCCCAAGTTACTGACATGAGTTTCCAAAGTGATTAAAGGATAGGTTCGAAGGAATTCCTGCAACAGGTTGTGGGCGACAATATCGGCATCGCCAATTAAACCCAGTTTGACCGAGCCCGTTGGCATATTCCTTTGGTTCTTTATCGACTCATTTAACGACTCTAATCTGGGAATAATCTCCAGCAACTGCTGATAGTAGATTTCTCCGGTTGGCGTCAGAGTCAGCTTACGTGTGGTTCTGGTAAAGAGTTTGCTACCTAAGTCAGCCTCCAACTCACCAATACGGCGGCTGACATAGGCTCTTGGAACACCTATGGAACTGGCGGCTGCGGCAAAGCTGCCTAGATCCACAACCGATAAAAATAATCTGAGGTCGTCAATTTTCACTGTTTTCTTCTCATGCCAAACATAAGTTACACACTATGCCTCTAAGGAGACCAAGATGACAAATGTGGAATATCAACAGCTCAGATAACGCATGAGCATGGCTCCGCACTGCCTGTCACAATCCCACCGTCCTTTACTCATTGTAAGTCATTAACTCATAAAAAGGTGTTATTGAAGCCCTATCAAGCTCTACAGTTACAAAATAATTCAGTATAAATTCAAAAAACAACAATTGAACCTCAACGTTCTCACAAATCACAAACCGATAACCATACTTACATTATAAAAAATACACTTGTAAATAATATCGACCTATAAAAACTGGACGCGACAACGCCTCAGCTTGCTATTGGATTCTCATTAAACTACATTCAACACATAACAGATTAACATTTAATAAACTCGGCCACACCCTGACTGATTCAGCCTTATACATCCAACATTGAAAGCCTCAACCTTGGCTCTATAAACAATAATATATTCCAACACAATAAACACTTAACCTAAATATTACCCGCGAATTCAACTCCGAAGTGCACCACTCGCTAAATTAGGCTGCCTTGCGTAATTCATTGAATACCGCAATAGGTTGCCTGAAGCCGAGGCACTTTCTCGGTCTGGCATTTAATGCCCGTTCAATCTCACTAATTTGCCTATCTGTTACCGTCCGCAAATCGGTGCCTTTCCGTATGTATTGCCGCAGCAAACCGTTGAAGTTTTCATTCAGTCCGCGTTCCCAGGACGAATAAGGGTTAGCGAAGTAGACATCCGTTTTAAGCTTTTCTGCGACCTGTTCGTGGTCACAGAATTCGCTGCCGTTGTCCGCTGTGATAGTTCGAACATAACTTCGATATTTCCACAGCATGCCAACCATTGCCCGGGCCACATCGACTGCGCTTTTCGCTGGCACTTTGCGTATCAGGTACAGCTTACTTTTTCTCTCAACCAGGCTGACAATCGCGCCCGTACCTTGCTTGCCCAGAACCGTG
>NZ_JWGX01000026.1:0-95257 GCF_000813075.1 Shewanella sp. ECSMB14102 | reverse complement strand
ACCTGTACCTTGGCAAGGTACCGCTCTACCAACTGAGCTAATGTCGCATTTCCACTTACTTTAACCGTTCACACTGGTTACCACCAGCGGAAAGGTGAGGCCGCATTATATGGAAATTTCCATCTGCTGCAACCCCCTGAAACAGATTTATCGTCCGATCGCTCAAATTTTAAATACTCGCTCACGGTAGAACTTCAGTTCGGCGATCGACTCTTGAATATCCATCAACGCCTGATGAGTATTTTGCTTTTTGAAATCCTTCATGATTTCTGGCTGCCAACGCTTAGTCAGTTCCTTCACCGTACTGACATCGATATTGCGGTAATGGAAGTACTCTTCCAGCTCACGCATATACTTGTTCAGAAAGCGTCTGTCCTGACCAACACTGTTGCCGCACATGGGAGACACGCCTTTAGGCACATACTTACTCAAAAAGGCAATAGTCTCAGCTATGGCGTCAGCCTCTGTGTGTTTGGAGGCCTTCACCCGCTCAATTAGCCCGGAAGCGCCGTGATGCTGTTGATTCCAATCATCCATGGCGGCTAACACTTCATCACTCTGATGAATTGCTATCACTGGCCCTTCACCGATAATGTTCAGCTCCTTGTCTGTAACCAAGGTTGCTATTTCCAATACTCTATCGGTTTCAGGCTCCAGCCCGGACATCTCGAGATCGATCCAAATCAGGTTATTTTCATCCGCAACCATAGCTCAGCCCACCGTTCCAGTTCGCCTAAATTCAGGCTTTTTTATTTAAGACCGTGTATCATACTGCTTTTTGCCAAGACACAAAATCACCTTATACCGCGAAGAGCTGCCTGTGAGTAAAAAGAAACCATTGAGCCATGGCCAACTGCGCCGTATGAAAGCCAATCACCAGAAGCGTCTGCAACGTGGGAAAAACGCTACTGAGACTGCCCCTGAAATACAAGATAGCTCACTCGGCCCCGAACTGGAGGCCACGGTTATTTCCCGTTTCGGCCAGCATGCCGATATTGAAACCCATGATGGCCAACTGGTTCGTTGTAATCTTCGCCGCACCATAGGCAGCCTGGTTACCGGCGATAAAGTGGTGGTACGTCTGGCGACCGACCCACAAACTACCGTCGCAGGAGTGGTTGAAGCCGTCCACCCACGCAGCTCGTCACTGACCCGGCCTGATCTCTATGATGGCGTTAAAGTTATTGCCGCCAATATAGATCAAATTTTCATAGTTTCATCTGTACTGCCCAGCTTTACCACCCAGATTATTGACCGCTACCTGGTGGCGGCAGAAGACACAGAGATCCCGCCGGTGATCATTCTCAACAAGGTCGACTTGCTGGATGAGACTCAGGCTGTTGAAGTAGAAACCGCCCTGGCCCGCTACCGTGCTATCGGCTACCCGGTCTATAAAGTCAGCAGTAAAACCGCTGAAGGGATAGAACAACTGAAAACCCTGTTGCAAGGCAAAACCAGTGTATTCGCCGGGCAATCCGGGGTAGGTAAATCATCTCTTATCAATGCCCTGCTACCGCAGGCGCAGTTGCAAACCGGGGAAATATCGGAAAATTCAGGCCTGGGTCAACACACCACCACCACGGCGAAACTACTTCACCTGCCCAGCGGTGGCGATCTGATTGACTCACCCGGGGTTCGCGAATTTGCCCTCTGGCACTTACCTGCCGACCGTGTCGGCTGGTGCTTCGTGGAGTTCCGGGATTTTCTCGGCGGCTGTAAATTCCGCGACTGCAAACATCTGGACGATCCCGGCTGTGCATTGCGTAAAGCGGTAGAGGAAGGCAAAATTGCCGAAGACAGATTCAACAATTATCACAGAATTATCTCCAGTCTGGATGAACAGCGTCACGCCCGCCACTTCCGCGCCGGCATGGACGACATTTAAGCTGGCAAAGCCCATTTGAAGGAAGCAAAAATTGGATAAAGTGAAGATTGCACTGCAGTACATGCTGCCCAAACACCTGTTGTCCCGCCTGGTAGGGAAACTGGCAGCGGCCGAAGCCGGCAAGCTGACCACCTGGGCTATTCGCTGGTTTATCAAACAGTACAAGATAGATATGTCAGAAGCGGCCCAAAGCGAGCCTGAAGCTTACAAGAGCTTCAACGCTTTTTTCACCCGCGCCCTGAAAGACGGCGCACGCCCTCTGTATCAGGACTCAGAATATATAGTGCACCCGGTCGATGGCGCCGTGAGTCAGTGTGGCCCCATTGAAGACGGCCGCATTTTTCAGGCCAAAGGTCATCACTATTCGGCTCTGACCCTGCTGGGCAATCAGGCCAAAGATGCCGAACGCTTCGAAGACGGCGACTTTGCCACCATCTACCTGGCTCCCAAGGACTATCACAGAATCCATATGCCCATCAAAGGCACGCTGTCGAAAATGACCTATGTGCCCGGCGAACTCTTCTCAGTCAACCCGTTGACCGCCCGCAATGTACCCGGGCTGTTTGCCCGTAACGAGCGAGTGGTCGCCATATTCGAAACCGAAATTGGCCCCCTGGCCATGGTATTGGTCGGCGCCACCATAGTGGCCAGTATAGAAACCGTTTGGGCTGGTACTGTCACGCCGCCGACAGGCAAGCGCGTGTTTACCTGGGAATACCCCACCACAGGGCCGGATGCCATCACATTGGAGAAAGGTGCCGAGATGGGCCGCTTCAAATTGGGCAGTACCGTGGTCATGCTGTTTGCCAAGGACGCCCTGGATGAATTTGCCGATGGTGTTGAGCCAGGTGCCGTAACCCGTATGGGTACACCTTTTGCCAAAATAGAGGACTGAACTTGTCTGCCAAGGGGCAAGCACGTACAGGCCTGACAGAACTGCATCTGGCGGTACTCCTGTTCGGAGGAACCGCCCTGTTCTCCCGACTTATCCCCTTAAGCGCCCTCGATATCACTCTGCTGCGCTGCATTATCGCCGCCATAGTTCTGGCGCTGCTGGTTAAACTTAGTCGTCAACGCCTGCGCTTGCTGCGCGGCAAAGATTACCTCATCGCCCTGTTGCTTGGGGTGATTGTCAGCCTCCATTGGGTGACCTACTTTGCGGCGATGCAACTCTCCTCTGTCGCCATCGGCATGATAGCCTTTTTCACCTATCCTGTGATGACAGTGCTGGTCGAACCCTGGTTTACCGGCAGTCGCTTACACCTTAGAGATCTTGTCAGCGGTTTGGCAGTATTGCTGGGGGTGATTCTGCTGATCCCCGAGCCGTCATTGGGCAACGACGTTACCCTTGGGATCCTGGTTGGGATTGTTTCCGCCATCTTGTTCACCGCCCGCAACCTATTGCACAAACGCTACTTCACCGCCTACAGCGGCCAGCAAGCAATGTTTTATCAAACCGCGGTGGCAGTGCTGGTGTTGGCCCCTTGGCACAGTCTTAATGCCGGTGACATCAACAACCAAACCTGGGGATTGCTGCTGCTTTTGGGAGTCGTCTTTACCGCGGCGCCCCATGCCTTGTTTACTTCCGCACTCAGATACTTGAGCGCCAAAACAGTCGGTTTAGTTTCCTGCTTGCAACCCTTCTATGGCGCTATGCTCGCCTGGTTACTGCTGGATGAGTCGCTGACGCTGACAACCGCCATCGGCGGTACTCTGGTGGTAGCAACCGCCTTGTTTGAAACATCACAGAGTCACAAATCACAAGCCCCGAAAAAGAACCTTGGCTGACATATCAAAACCCGCTTAACTTAGCTAATATGAGCTGTCGATTCACTCTTTGTATTTAACTCTTTGAATTTAACTATGGTTCGAGCCTGCATCCTGCTGTTTTGTCTCTTTTTTGTCGCCACCGCCCAGGCCAACTCGCCACTGGGGTTGGATAAACGCCTGGGAATTAATCAACAAAACACTGAAACCCTGTCGCAGGAGCAACAACTGGCGCAGTTGGAAAAAAGCATTCAACAACTTGCCGACACCAACCGCAGCTATCAAGAATTGCAACTTAATTTCGAAAGCCGACGCCAGCATCTTTATGATCTGCTGCAGGAAGCCGCTGCACCACTTAAGCCCGAACGCCATCAGGATCTGGATCAGCAGGCCTCCATGGCCTATCTGCGCCTTTCCGAACTGAAAGAGAGTGAAACCAGCCTCAGTCAGGCCAACAGCGCCATGCTCAAGCGCCATAGCGAATTACCTGCCGAAATAGTAAAAATCAGACAGGCCCTGCTGCAACAGCAAAAGAGTCAGGCGGTGGCCGGTGACAATGCCGCCAAAGAGCTGCAACAGGCACAGTTGTTATTGCTGGAGCAACAGCTCACCACTCTGGAAAGCGAACTGGCGGTCAGCCAACAAAAGCGCGAACTGCATCAGTTACAACTGCAACTGGTACGCAAGCAGTTGCAGCAACAAGAGCTGCTTATCGAACAGCTTAACCGCGCCATTACCGATGCCAGGCAGCAGCAGGTCAATGCCACACTGGCCGAAACTCTTAATGCCGAGGCTGATGGCCGCGATCGCCTGACCACAGAGCTGAGTCTGGCCAACCAAAAGTATGGTCAGCAGTTACAGCAATTGACTGAGCAGACGGCACAGACCATTGCCCTGCAGGAGCAGGCGGAGAAGCAGGATCAGTCCCACAGCAAGCAACTGGACAACATCAAAGAGCAGATCAGCTGGGTCAAGATGAACCCGGTTTTCGGTGAGCGCTTTTTGCAGATCCTGCAGTCACTGCCAAAGCCCCCCAACCAAGAACACCTGCAAACCCAGATAGCCGATGCCAGACTCAATCGCTATCAGATTGAGCAGCAATTTGCCGCCAATGAGCAACTGCTAACGACCCAAGCCTACAACAATGAATCTCAGTTACGACTGCTTGAATCGCAACAGGCCTTGCTGAGTCAGTTATTGAAAGGCTATGACACCTACCTCAGTGAACTGGCCAAGCTCAAAAGCAAGTATGAGCTGCTCACCGACAGCTATCAAAGACTCAAATCCACCCTCAATGAACACCTGTTCTGGGTGCCCAACGCCTACAGCATCAGCAAGCTGTGGCTGACGGATCTGCAGCGCTCCAGTCTCTGGCTCTGGCAACAAACCGACCTGCCGGAAATAAAGCAGGGGCTGACCGAACTGAGTCCTTACTGGTCCTGGTGGATCATCCTGGCGGTGTTGTGTCTGGTAGCACAGGATATTCTCACCCCCAGATTCAAGACCATGATGCGCGAATGTGAGGCGCCGGTCGGCAAGGTGACCCAGGATAAGTTCATCTACACCATCCAAGCGCTGCTAATCAGCGCCGGTTACAGCTTGTTCAAACCCTTTCCCATAGTGGCGGCCGGCTTGATTATGCTGCAGTCCGACAGTAACCCCATTCAAGCCATAGGTATGGGCGTGCTGGCTATAGGCAGCCTGTACCAGCTCTATCGCTTCATCTATCTGCTGGCACTGGACAAGGGCCTGCTTATAGGCCATTTCAAACGGCCACAAGAGGTGATCCGCCAGGGCCAGCAGCGTTTTCGCCGCTTTATTATCATGACCATGCCCTTGGTGGGCGTCATGGGCTTTACCGAAATTCTCGACTCATCTCTGGTGCGCAACAGCATAGGCCGCGGCGCCTTTATTCTGTTCTGTATCATGCTGTTTATGCTCTATCGGGACGTACTGACTCTGTCCCGTCGCTATCGTGAAAGCCATCTGGACGACAAGAATAAGCGTCTGCTGCAAAAGCTATTGTGGCTACTGTTGTTGCTAGTGCCGCCACTGAGCGCCGTGTTGGCATTCAGAGGCTACTACTTCACCGCCTTCCAGATGCTGCTGCAGCTGCAGCTTTCTTTACTGCTGGGACTCGGCTTTCTGTTGCTGTACCAGTTGCTGAAACGCTGGATGTTGATTGAAAGGCGCCGCATCGCCTTCGATCGCGCCAAGGCCCGCCGGGCCGAGCGTCTGGCGCAGCGGGAAAAAGGTGATACCTCATCAAGCAACAACGATCATCAGGACACCTATGAAGAGCCGGTTGTCGATTTGGAAACCATGTCCAGCCAATCACTGGGGTTGGTGAGATCCCTGCTGCTGCTGGCGTTTCTCGCCTGCCTGGTCGGCCTGTGGACCCAAACTCATACCGCCCTATTCAGCTTCCTCGATGGCATTACTCTTTGGACTACAACGACTACCGGGGTAGGCGGAGTCGAGCAACCGCTGCCCATCACCATGAAATCACTGGTATTTGGCGCTATCGTGGTCGGCTTTTCCATGATGATAGCCACCAACCTGCCCGGCCTGTTGGAGCTGACTATACTGCAAAAACTGGATCTCACTCCAGGAACCGGCTTTGCCATCACCACTGTGACCCGTTACCTGGTGGTCTTTATCGGTATTGTCATCGGCTTTGCCACCCTGGGGATGGAGTGGTCCAAGCTGCAATGGTTAATTGCAGCGCTGACTCTGGGTCTTGGTTTTGGTCTGCAGGAGATCTTCGCCAACTTTATCTCGGGCCTTATCATACTGTTTGAAAAGCCGGTGCGGATCGGCGATACCGTCACTATTCGCGACCTTACAGGTACGGTATCCAAGATCAAAATCCGCGCGACCACCATCATAGATTGGGACAGAAAAGAAATTATCATCCCCAACAAGGCCTTTATCACAGAGCAGCTAATTAACTGGTCGCTGTCGGATCCCATTACCCGGGTGATCATCTATGTTTCGGTCGCCAGGGATTCAGATCCCGCTAGAGTGGAGGCCGCGCTCTACCAGGCGGTGAAAGAGTGTGAGAACGCACTGGAGACCCCAGAACCGGAAGTCTGGTTCGCCGGTTTCGGCAAGCACACTCAAGACTATGAAGTCAGGGCTTATGCCAAAGATATGTCTTCCCGCTGGCCGCTGCGCCACGATCTGCATAAGCGGATCAGCAAGAAGCTCAAGGAGAATCAGTTGGAGCTGGCCTACCCTCAGCTCGAAGTGCATATCAGCAACACGCACAACAAAGACACCAGCGGTATTATCAGAGGTTAATCGCAGATGTTGATTTTCGCACACCGTGGCGCCAGTGGTTATGCGCCGGAAAACACCCTTAAGGCGATGGCGCTGGCACTAGAGCTTGGTTGTGATGCAGTTGAACTGGACGTGCACCACGCCGATGGTGAGCTCTGGGTGTTTCATGACCGCCGTTTAAGTCCCAAGAGCGACGGCAAAGGGCTACTCGCGCAGCAAAGCAGCAGCTATCTAAGACAGCTGAGGGTCGAGGGAGAGCCTATCCCTACCCTGCGCCAGGTACTTGAGCTTATCGAGGGGCGCATGACGGTCAACATAGAGCTCAAGGGAATAGGTTGCGTCGAGCCTTTTATCCAGCAATACCCGCAGCTACTGCAACTCGGCTACCAGCCAGAGCAACTACTGGTGTCTTCATTCAATCATCTCTGGCTCAAACAGGTAAAACAGCAGTTGCCCGAGATACCGGTAGCGCCACTGCTCGAGGGGATAGCGCTCAACCAAGCCGCCGTGGTCAGTGAGCTCAAAGCCTGGTCACTGCATCTGGATATCAGCTTTATCAGCCGTGAACTGGTTGCCGATGCTCATCAGCGCGGCGCCAAAGTGTATGTCTATACCGTAGATGATGCCGATGATATCAGGGCGCTGGCGGCGCTGGGGGTAGATGGAATTTTTGCCAACTATCCAGACAAAGCCGCCGCCGCATTGACTCAGGAGTCACAAACCGACTACCGCCACTGGTTTGAGTGAGCAGTCGTTTGAATGATCTCTGGTTAGATTGTTCAACTCTGGTTGTTGCGCTGGGCCCAGCCGCCGACAAAAATAAAAGTGCCACTGACCAAGAGTAAAGTCCACAGCGCCGGTAGGTGCGCCAGCTGCCTGGCGAGCCAGGGGCTAAGAGCCACTATCAGCATGCCGTAACCAAAGGCGTTGACCAGAATAAAGATCAGCGTGCGCAGTACAAAATTGCGTGCCCCGAGCTTACGGCGCAGAAAACGGTTGAAGTCGGCACCGAACACCAAAATGACGCAGGCAACCATGGCGGTGGCTATCTCATTAAGCCAGGGATAGAGCTGACTACCCAGCTGGGTCAGTAGTTGCGTAACTGAATCCATTAAAATATAAATCCATAAAAATAACGAAAACAACAAGGACAGATACTATGGCATACAAGCTGCTGTTACTCACCCGGGAAAATGCTGAATATCGACAGTTGTTGTCCGAAAAATCACTTCCTGGCCTCACTATCCTTGGCGATGACCCGGCCAATATCGCCAGTGCCGATATCTGGCTGGCCGAGCCGGCTCTGGCCCAACCGCTGCTGAGTCACGGCAAGAATCTCAGCTGGTTGCAATCAACCTTCGCCGGTGTCGATAAACTGCTTGGTGCTAAAACCAGAAAAGACTACCTGCTGACCAATGTGAAGGGGATCTTCGGCCCCTTGATGAGCGAATACGTGTTCGGTTATCTGCTCGCCGAAGTTCGCCAACATGCGCTGTATCATCACCAGCAGCAGGAGAAATACTGGCACCCAGGTCCTCTGGCCACCTTGCAGGGGATGAAGATGCTGATCCTGGGCACGGGTTCCATCGGCGAGCACCTGGCCGCCAGCGCCAAACACTTCAAAATGCAGGTCTGGGGCATGAACCGCAGCCAAAGGGCCGTCGCGGGCTTTGATTGCATCATCAGCCCGGCCCAGCTCGATGAGCTTTTGCCCCAGGCCGATGTGGTTGTCAACACTCTGCCGAGCACTCAGGAAAGCCGAGGTTTGCTGAGCAAAGAAAGACTGGCACTACTCAAAGACAGCGCGATACTGTTCAACATAGGCCGCGGCGACGCCCTAGATCTCGATGCCCTGGTGGTCGAACTCGGCCGCAGAAACCGGCTTAAAGCCGTGCTGGATGTGTTTGCCCAGGAGCCGCTGTCACCGCTGCATCCCATCTGGGATCGCCCCAATGCGGTAATCACTCCCCATATTTCAGCGCCCAGCTTCCCGTCTCAGGTGGTCGATATCTTCGCCCGCAACTATCACCACTATCTCAATGCTGAATCACTGGAGAACCTGGTGTACTTCGACAGAGGTTACTAATCCTTCCTCTAGCGCGCCCATTCCTCCGGGCGCGGTGCTATTTGCTGACTAAAGACCTAAGGAAGTTCTTGCAAAGGACTAGGGCCATTTGCTGCGAACCACGCCTTGCATCCAAGCCCGCCAGCCGACGCAGAGCACACATGAGACTTGTTCGCACCTTCCCTAATAACCAACTAAAGGGTGATCTACCCTAAAATATATCCAAGCGTTATTAGTATTGATAACGGTTTTCATTTAGAATTGCGTATTGAAAAATAACGTCCACTTACCAGCAGTAACCGGAGCCCGATAAATGTACGTTTGTCTGTGTCATGCAATTACGGATACCCAGATAAAGCAGGCAGTCAGCCAGGGAGATGTTAGCCTCAGCGAGGTGAAAAAACGCCTCGGGGTGGGTGATCAATGCGGTAAGTGTGTACGGATGGCGACGCAAATCATCCAAAATCAGCTGGATCTTGAGCCCAATTATTACGAAGTCGCCTGATATATCAGGTAAAAAACAAAAGCCGCATCATGATGCGGCTTTTGTGGTTTTTGGGTCGGGCTACTTTTGGGTCGGGCTACAGCGCCGGTTCCTCCACACTGACTTCAACACTGTCGACTCTTTGCAACCCTCTAGGCAGCTTGGCACCGCGGCGGCCACGCTCACCACGATAATGCTCCAGATCGCTGCTCTTTAGTGTCAGCTTACGCTTGCCGGCCCAAAGGGTGACATTGGCGCCTTCCGGCACCAAGTAAAGGTGAGTCACCAACTCTTCACGGTTTTTCGCCCGCTCCGATGGGATGCCGATGATCTTATTGCCCTTGCCCTTGGCCAACTGCGGTAGTGCCTCCATGGAGAACATCAGCATCCGCCCTTCATTGGTGATGGCCAGAATCGAACTGGGTCTGGACTTGTCCAGTTTACGTGGCGTCAAAGCCTTGGCATTGGTCGGCAGCGTCAGCAAAGCCTTACCCGCCTTGTTGCGCGACACCATGTCCTTAAAGGCGCAGATAAAGCCGTAACCGGCATCACTCGCCAGCAGGAAGCAGTTATCATCATCCCCGAGCAATACGTGCTCCATGCTCTCCCCCGGGGCCAGATTGAATCTGGTGGTAATAGGTTCCCCTTGGCTGCGGGCCGAAGGCAGAGTATGGGTATCCGTGGCGAAGGCACGCCCGGCGCTGTCAATAAACACAGATTGCTGGTTGCTGCGTCCGGCCGCGGCGCAGAGGAAACTGTCACCTGCCTTGTAGGACAACCCGGCAGCGTCGATATCATGGCCCTTGGCACAGCGTACCCAACCCTTTTCAGATAGCACCACGGTCACGGGCTCGGTTGGCACCAACTCCTGCTCCGACAAGGCTCTGGATTCGCTTCTCACCACCAGTGGCGAGCGGCGGTCATCACCATAGGTTTCCGCATCTGCCTGCAACTCTTTCTTGATCAAGGTCTTCAAGCGGCGTTCCGAACTGAGCAGCAGTTGCAGCTTTTCCCGCTCGGCTTCGAGCTCATCCTGCTCACCACGGATCTTCATCTCTTCCAGCTTGGCCAGATGGCGCAGCTTGAGCTCCAGAATCGCTTCGGCTTGCTTATCTGTCAGCCCAAAGCGGCGCATCAGTTCGGCCTTGGGTTCATCGTGAAAGCGGATGATCTCTATCACTTCATCGATATTGAGGAAGGCAATCATCAAGGCTTCAAGAATATGCAACCTGGCCAGTACTTTATCCAGACGGAATTCCAGACGGCGGCGCACTGTATGAATTCGAAACTCCAGCCACTCACTCAAGAGTTGCTTGAGGCCCTTGACCTGGGGCCGACCATCGAGACCGAGCACATTGAGGTTGACCCTATAGCTCTTTTCCAGATCTGTGGTGGCAAACAGGTGCGCCATCATCTGTTCGATATCGACCCGGTTGGATCTCGGCACTATTACCAAGCGCACCGGACTTTCATGGTCCGATTCATCGCGCAAGTCTGTCACCATGGGCAACTTCTTGGCCTGCATCTGCGCCGCCAACTGCTCGAGGATCTTGCTGGAGCTGGCCTGGTGCGGCAAAGCCGTTATTACCACTTCACCGTTTTCCACTGTGTAAACCGCACGGGCCTTGATTGATCCGCGGCCCGACTCATAGACCTTGGCAATTTCAGCGCTCGGGGTAATGATTTCGGCCGCAGTCGGATAATCGGGCCCGGGCACCAATTCCATCAGCCGCGGCAGATCAGCTTTGGGATTATCCAGCAGCTCGATACAGGCGCTGGCCAGCTCGCGGGCGTTATGGGGCGGGATATCCGTCGCCATACCCACAGCGATACCGGTAATACCGTTGAGCAAAATATGCGGCAGTCTGGCCGGCAGTACCAAGGGCTCTTTCAGGGTGCCGTCAAAGTTGACGCCCCAGTCCACTGTACCTTGACCGAGTTCGCTAAGCAGCACCTCGGAAAACTTGGATAACCTGGCTTCGGTATAACGCATGGCCGCAAACGACTTGGGATCGTCCGGTGCCCCCCAGTTACCCTGACCATCCACCAAGGGATAGCGATAGGTAAAGGGCTGCGCCATCAGTACCATAGCTTCATAACAGGCGCTGTCGCCGTGCGGGTGATACTTACCCAGCACGTCACCCACGGTACGGGCCGACTTCTTGTATTTGGCCGCCGCCGATAATCCCAGCTCGCTCATGGCGTAGACAATTCGCCGTTGCACCGGCTTAAGGCCATCGCCGATATGCGGCAAGGCCCGATCCATGATCACATACATGGAATAGTTGAGATACGCCTCTTCGGTGAAGCGCCTGAGCGGCATCTGCTCCACGCCATCCAGGCTCAAGGCTATCGCATCACTCATTATTTATTTTCCTGTTCAGGTGCCGGCGCATAGTCCGACTCAGATTCAGCATCTTCTGCACCAGTGTCTTTGTAGTACAGGCGGTAGATGTTTCCCTTCAGATCATCCGAAATATAGACGGCGCCATCCGGGGCCATCGCCAGTGAATGGGGTCTGGCCACCGGAAACTCACCATCGAGAAAACTCACCAGGGTGCGGCGATTGCTCACCTGGCGGCCATCGGTTTCCAGCACCACTATCTGATAGCCCACCTTGCTGGAACGGTTCCAGGAGCCGTTCTCTGCCAATAAAATCCGGTTATGGTATTCAGCGGGAAACTGGTTTCCGCGATAAAACAGCATCCCCATAGGGGATACATGGGCCGGCAGTTCATAGACTGGCTTGGTGATATTCAGGCTCTTGGGTTCTTCATAGGCAGGTTCCTGTACATCTTTGCCATGTACATAAGGGAAACCATAATGCGCCCCGGCAACGTCAACCCGGTTGATTTCATCAGGAGGCAGATTATCCCCCATCCAATCACGGCTCATATCGGCAAACCAAAGGCGGTTATCCAGTGGCGACCAGTCAAAACCTATGACATTACGTATTCCGAGTGCTATCTGCTGACTCCCGCCCGAGTCTACATTCACGGCAATGATGCTGCCAAAAGGGGCGCTGGGCTCACACACATTACAAGGGGCGCTGATAGCAATATAGAGCCTGCCATCCGGACCAAAGCGCATGGCTCTGGCACTCTTTCTGCCGTTGCCCGGCAGTTGATCATAGACTTCCCGAGCGCGCGGAGGACGTCTGAGCCTAGGTTCAATATCCTGGTACACCACCACTCTATCTTCCAGGGCAACATAAAGGTCACCCTTGTGGAAAGCCAACGCCTCAGGGTAATCCAAGCCTTTGGCTATCAGATAACGTTTATCGACCCGGCCATCATGGTTACTGTCGACCAAAGCGTGAATCGTACCGCTCTTGTGAGAACCGACAAACAGAGTGCCTTCATCTCCTACTGCCATCTGTTTGGCATCGCCAACATCTGTAGCATAAAGAGAAACACCAAAGCCTTTAGTCACGGTAATGATCATCGACTGAGATGCATGGGCCGCTGCGCTCAGCAACACAGCTCCCAACAGGAGCAAGCCTCCACCGGCCGCGATACCGATTCTGTTATTCAGGTTCATCATATCCTTGCCTTTAAATTTTATAGTTATTGGCACATCAAGGGCGATTACAGCTGAGCAAGGTCTCCCTTGGTTTCCAGCCACGACTTGCGATCACCCGAACGCTTTTTGGCCAGCAACATGTCCATCAATGCCACCGTCTCGTCGACATCGTCTATCGTCAGCTGCACCAATCTACGGGTGTTGGGATCCATGGTCGTTTCCCTCAGTTGCAGTGGGTTCATCTCACCCAGACCTTTAAAGCGGGTGACCTGCACTTTACCTTTCTTGTTGTCTGCGGCAATCCGGTCAAGAATGCCTTGCTTTTCAGGCTCATCCAAAGCGTAAAACACTTCTTTACCTATATCGATACGGAACAGTGGCGGCATGGCGATATACACATGCCCCTTTTCAACCAAGGTGCGATAGTGCTTCAGAAACAGCGCGCACAGCAAGGTCGCTATGTGCAAACCGTCTGAGTCGGCATCGGCGAGAATACAGATCTTGCCGTACCTGAGTTCGGAAATATCGTCGCTGTCGGGATCGCAGCCTATAGCCACTGAGATATCGTGCACTTCCTGAGAGGCCAGCACCTGGCTCGCTTCCACTTCCCAGGTGTTGAGGATCTTACCCCGCAGCGGCATGATCGCCTGAAATTCTCTGTCTCTGGCCTGTTTGGCACTGCCACCGGCCGAGTCCCCTTCCACCAGAAATAACTCGGAACGCGCCGGGTCCTGGCCGGTACAGTCGGTCAGTTTACCGGGCAGAGCAGGGCCGGAAGTGACCTTCTTGCGGGCAACTTTCTTCGCCGCCCTGAGACGCTTCTGGGCGTTATTGATGCACATTTCGGCCAGCAGTTCGGCCTGATCTGTGTTGCTGTTGAGCCAGAGGCTGAAGGCATCACGCACCACACCCGACACAAATGCAGAGCACTGGCGGCTGGAGAGTTTCTCCTTGGTCTGACCGGCAAATTGCGGATCTTGCATCTTCACCGACAGAATAAAACTGGCCTTATCCCAGATATCTTCCGGGCTAAGCTTAATTCCTCTTGGGATCAGGTTGCGAAACTCACAGAATTCACGCATCGACTCGAGCAGTCCCTGACGGAAACCGTTCACATGGGTACCACCAAGCGGCGTTGGGATCAGGTTAACATAGCTTTCGCTGATACTGTCTCCGCCCTCGGGCAGCCAGGTAATGGCCCAGTCGGCGGCTTCCAAATTGGTTTTGATACTACCAACAAAAGGCTCCTGCGGCAGAGCCGGTGCCTCTTTAAGGGAGTCTTTCAGATAGTCGGTCAGACCCTCTTCATAAAACCACTCATGGACCTCAGCGTTTTGTTTGTTGGTGAAACGAATTCTGAGCCCGGGGCAGAGCACTGCCTTGGCCCGCAACAGGTAAGTCAGCTTGGTGACCGAAAAGTTGGGCGAATCAAAATAGCTGGGCTCAGGCCAGAATTGCACCCGGGTGCCGGTATTGCGGCGCCCGCAGGTACCGGTTTCCCTGAGACTCTCGGCCTTATCGCCATGCTCGAAGGCCATTTCATAGACTTTGGCATCGCGGCGCACAGTGATCTCGACTCTTCGAGAAAGGGCGTTGACCACAGAGATCCCCACCCCGTGCAAACCACCGGAAAATTGATAGTTTTTGTTGGAAAACTTACCACCGGCGTGCAATTTGGTCAGGATCAGCTCGACCCCGGGGATCCCCTCCTCAGGGTGAATATCCACCGGCATACCACGGCCATCGTCTGTAACTTCAAGGGAGTTGTCTGTGTGCAACACCACATCGATTCGAGTTGCAAACCCGGCCAAGGCCTCATCGACACTGTTATCTATGACTTCCTGACCCATATGGTTGGGTCGAGTGGTATCGGTATACATGCCGGGACGGCGTTTTACCGGATCCAGTCCGTTCAGTACTTCAATGGCATCGGAGGTGTATTGATTGGTCATAGCGCACACTGTCTTTTATGTTCAGGCCATGGTGGGCCGCGAGGATCTGATTGTCAAGATAAGTGTAAAAAACGGCAGACTGAGCCCAGCTTGTCGCCGTAACCCACAAAACTATGGTTTCCACCGCTTTCCAGCAGCATCTCACAGCAGTGATATTTGCCCAGGGCCTGGCGATAATCCAGTACCTCATCGGCAGTCTGTAATAATACAAAAAAACGATCCGGATTGAGAATGACCGGCGTATCAAATTCAATCAGCTGTAGCTGATGCTCCGGCAATAATTGATAGTGTTCATCGGTATAGGGGTTGTACTGTGCCCCCAAATAATCACCAAAGAGCTCAAAGGGGCGCACCGCCGGGTTAATCAGTACCGCCTTGCCGCCATAACGCTCTGCCAACCAAGAGGCAAAATAACCGCCGAGGGATGATCCGATAAACGCCAGTGGCTCGCCGCTGGCCTTGGCGGCTTCGGTCAACTGAATCAGTAGTTCCATCGCCACCTTGGGCGAAGTGGGTAGTTGTGGCTGTTCCAGTCGCACACCGGGAAAGTGTTGTTCAATATAGGTACGGGTAAGCACAGCCTTGTCAGACAAGGGAGAACTGTTGAAACCGTGAATATAGAGCAGCATAGTTCCTCACAAGGGGCCACTGCTCCAAAACAAACTCAGTAGCCGCTGGCCTCAGCATCCGGTGCGAAGCGTTCGCCCGGGATCCGATAAACATTGGTGAGCATGCTACCATCTGGCTTGAGCTCCAGTAAACGGTAGCCTGGCTGTAGTGCATCCAGCGCAAAATAGGACGACAAGGGTTTGAATTGAATACAGGTCGATGGTGTCGCCATCAAGGAAAGCTTGTGACCTTCCCCCTGATATTCAGTATCCAGTTGCTGATGAACATGACCCCAGAGCATGCCCTTTATCTGAGGGTAACGCCCCATTTCTTTGAGGAACTGGGCACCGTTGTCCATGCAATGTTGATCCAACCAGGTGCAGTCCACCAACACAGGGTTATGGTGCATCACCAACAGCACATGCCTGTCAGGTTCGGCGGCGATGGCACTACGGATGATCTCAATTTCGCTTTCGGCCATATGACCACCGGGTTTTCCCCGCACTGTAGAGTCCAGCAGGATAATCTGCCAATTCCCGGCCAACACCCGCCTGTGACCATAGACACGCTCGCCCTGCATATGCAAATACATGATCCTGGGGTCGTCGTGATTACCTGGAATATAGTGGCAGGGAAGGTTTAACGGCTTGATCGCTTCAACAAAGTTACGGTATGACTCACCGGAATAATCCTGACTGATGTCACCACTGGCCAGCAGCATGTCGGCGGGATACTTGACGGCCTGGATAGTATTGATAACGGCGTTGAGACTGTTGGCGGTATTGACGCCAAGAAGCTGTCCTTCAGGTTCGGCAAACAGGTGAGGATCTGTGATCTGCACCAAACGAACGCTCTTGTCCTCAGGAATACCGTATGTGATTGCCTCTTTCAGCACTTTGATTACCCAATCTCAGGACTGACAAACGAGGCGCGCCTGACAGTCTATTTTCAATAACTCCTCCAGGAAGGCGTTTACCTGGTACTTTTCATCGCGGTGATACATGCGTAAGTTCGGATAATCATACACTGGCCGCAATTGGTAAATCTGTCGGCTGCTTAACACTTCTGCTAATTTAGCATCATGATAAATCCGCACGGTAACTTTGGGGACAGGCACTAATCCGCCCTTCCCCACATGACGGGAAATACTCACCAGCTGGGTATAGCGGGTATTTTCCAGCAGCTCGACATCCAGACAACCGAAATCCCCTTCTACCTGCCAGCTTTCGCCCACTTCCCCCTCATCCGGTAACCAGCGCTGAATATGGCCGTAGTTGCGACCACACAAGGCTAAAAAGCGGCTGACATCCGGCTGGTATTTCTTGTCACTGTCTCTCTTGTTCATTGGCCTGCAGTAAATTTTGATAATTGAGCTGCAACCATTGCAGCCCGAGTACAGTCGAAGCATTGTCGATTTCGCCACTGAGCACCTTGGCATAAGCATCAGTGCGGGAAAGCACATGCAACCGAATATCTTCATGCTCTTCGGCCAAGCCGTGCAGCCCGTTTGCGTTGGATGAGTCCACCTCAGCCCAATAGAAGTAGAAACGCTCACTACAACCTCCGGGGCTGGAAAGATAACTGCTTACGGCCGAAATTGCACTGGAGTTGAGTCCGGTTTCTTCCAAAAGTTCCCGTTTGGCGACCTCCTCGGCCACTTCGCCGGGGGCAATCATACCCGCCACCAACTCCAGCAACCAAGGAGATTCACTGGTTTCCAATGCCGGGAATCGCACCTGTTCTATCAGCACCACTTTGTCTTCTCGCGGATCATAGGGTAAAACCACCACTGCATGGCCGCGCTCAAACACCTCACGAGTCACTTCATCGCTCCAGCCCCCGGCAAACAACCGATGACGGAAACGGTATTCCTCCATCCGGAAAAATCCCCGGTATAACGTGCGCTGCCCCAGCACCTGAACATCCTCTTTGGTGAATTTTTCTACTGCCATTTTCACTCCGCTTTAGCTATAAAAGGTGCAATTTCAAACCACCCGGCACCATTTACCAATAAAATCTGTTACACTTCCGAATTGACTTGAAAACGGTTGATTTTTTAGTATCAAAACCATTAAGTTTTGCTGTATCGGGAAGCGTCGGGAAGCGCAAACCGCCTTTATCAAAGGCATTAACAGTCTAACGAAGTTGAAACCGCCCGTCACAGGGTGTTTGTCTATAAGGACAGCCAATGAAATTCAAGATCCGCACTTTATGCGCGGCGTTAACGCTCGCAGTTTCTGCCCCGGCCGTTCAAGCCGACGATTTACTTCAGATATATCAGCAGGCATTAACCAATGATCCAGTGGTGCTCCAGGCCAAGGCCAAAAGAGACCAGTTGTATGAAAAAATTGAAGAAAGTCGTGCACCTCTGCTGCCGACTATCAGTGCCAATGTCGGTTATGACAAAGCCTGGAACGATCCCTCTGATGACACCAGTGGCCTGACAGGTGCAATCAAGCTTAACCAGGTCATCTATAATCATTCTGCCTGGGTCGGTTTAAGCCTGGCGGAGAAAGCCGCATCACAGGCCGACGCCGTCTATGCCTCAGCCCTGCAAACGCTGATCACCCGGGTAACAACCGCTTACTTTGACGTGTTGGCCGCCAAGGACAATTACGAGTTCAAAGGCGCCGAGAAGCGTGCCATTGAGCGGCAATTGGAGCAAACCAAACAGCGCTTTGCTGTTGGTCTGACAGCCATTACCGATGTCCATGAAGCACAGGCTCAGTATGACCTGGCGACCGCAGCCGAAATCCTGGCCGAGAACGAGTTGATCAACAGCTATGAAGCCCTGCGTGAAATCACCGGCATAGATCACAAGAGCATCGACATTCTGGATACAGACCGTTTCTCTGCGGCCAGCCCAACTCCAGCCATGCCAAACGATTGGCTTAAAATGGCCGAGACCAACAGTGTCGACCTGCTGACCCAGCGTATCGGTAAAGATATCGCTCAGGAAACCATCAGCCTCTATAAGGCCGGCCATATGCCGTCTCTGAGCCTGAATGCCGGTTATACCAAGGGCCTGGAGCAGGAAATCGGCAGTCAGAACCAACCTGATTTCGATAACGGTACCGTAGGCGTCAACCTCAGTGTACCTATCTTTGAAGGTTTCAAGGTCAGCTCTCAGGTGAAACAAGCGCAATATGCCTATGTTGAAGCCAGTCAGAGATTGGAGCAGACCTACCGCCAGGTAGTCAAAAATGTTCGCAACAACTTCAACAATGTTGGTGCTTCTATCAGCTCCATCAAGGCCTATGAGCAGTCAGTGCTCTCTTCCGAAAGTGCATTGAAAGCCACTCAAGCCGGTTTTGAAGTAGGTACCCGTACCATAGTTGACGTGCTGAACCGTACCCGGGATCTGTATGATTCCAAACGCCAGCTGTCCAACGCCCGTTACGGCTATATCAAGTCGATATTGGCACTGAAGCAGGCCACAGGCACCCTGAATGAAGATGATGTCATCTCAATCAACAACGGCCTGACAACTCCTGCACAGCAATAAGCTGGAGCTCAGCCAATAAAAAACCGCCAGCTGGCGGTTTTTTATTGTCATTTATCAACGGATAACGGAATTAGAACACCAGTTCCACACCGGCAAAGAAGCCGTCAAACTGCATATTACTGCTCATGCCATTGAAGCCGTTTACGTCAAATTTAAAGTCGCGATAGCCGGCACGCACCCGAGTATCCAACGCTACACCATCAAACTCCCAGCCCAGGCCTACTTGATAGTCATAAACACTGGACTCATTGATACCGGCCAACACATCGGCAAAGGCGTACAGGCCAAAGAAAGGCAGGCCCACCTCGGCATTGGCATAACCCATGACCACACCGCTGTCGATATCACGCTCTTCCGGATGCCCCTTGTCAGCCACCCGGAAAGAACCATCCATCAACTTATAGGCACCACCCACATCCAGAGCAACGAGGTCATTGTCCAATAACTCATAGTAGAGGATAAAGTCTGTGTTGCTCAGGTCGGCCGTAGCGTACACATCACCGCTGAAGGTGTGGCCGTTGAAACTGAAGTTAGCATTGCTCATCGCGCCATCTTCTTTCAGGCGGTTTTCGCGGATCTTCAGGTTGGGCAGCAGTGGCACAGGGTGCTCAACGCTGAACCAAAGGCTGTACTGGGCGGAAGAGTCATAGTTGAACTCCTGCTGCGGCTGGCCTTTCTCGGCGAAAGTACCGCTGGCATCTCCTTTCCAGTAATCGGCGCCTACCTTAAAGCCTACGACTGTTGCTGCCTGGGCGGAGGTCGCCATCAAAGAAGCCAGCAAGGCTGTCGCCAATAAAGTCTTTTTCATAAATTAACCCTGTGAAAGCAAGTTGGTTAAATCAATCACCGCGGCATTGGCGCGGGACACATAGTTGGCCATCACCAAGGAATGGTTGGCCACCAAACCGAATCCGGAACCGTTGAGGACCATTGGGCTCCAGACTGTTTGCTGAGTCGCTTCCAGTTCACGGATGATCTGTTTGAGACTCACTTCGGCATTCTTTTTCTTCAGTACGTCGGCAAAATCGACCTCTACCGCCTTCATGAAATTCAGCAAGGCCCAGGCAGAGCCTCTGGATTCATAGAAAACATCGTCTATTTGCCACCAGCTGGTCTTAATCTGCTGGCTCGCCAGGTTGGGGGTCGACTGACGCGCGGCACTGTCGCCGGCAAGATCGGTATTCAACCTCTCCTGACCCACACTGGCTGCCAGACGCTGTGACATGCTGCCCAAACGCTTCTGCACCTCTTTCAACCATTCATTGAGGTTATCGGCGCGAGCATAAAACTGAGCATCCGGGTTATTGGGATCCATCATCCGCGCCCGGTAAACCTTCAATAGCTTGATGGCATCACGATATTCGCTCTCGGCACTGGGCACCAGCCAACTGGTATGCTCGATATTCAGCTTGGAGTGTGCTTCCAGCAGATCTTTATCGGCTGTGGACTGTGACTGAGAACGGCTGAATTCTTTACGCATGATCAAGGCAAGATCCCGCACCTGCTCAAGGGCGCCGAATTCAAACGCCGGCATGTTGTCCATCATCACAGAAGGCGGCATCATGTCGTTGGACAACCAACCTCCTTGCTTATCCAGCAAGGTCTCCATGGTATTTATCAGCGCGCTGGTGGTGGCATAACCTGTTATCTTTTCGCCTTTTTCCGATGTCATCACCTCAGGGGTCAATACATCGGGTTCAATACTCCACCAAACACTGATGCCGTATGCGATAACGAACACTATGGCCGCAGCACCGACACCTTTTTTCCATGTCATTTGCATCCCGGGTTCTCCTTAATGATGGTGATGATGATGCTCTTGGGCTGCAGGAGCATCATGGGGGGATTTTACTTCGAGTTCGATATTGAGGGTTTCACCATTGGCAAAACTCAGTGTCATAGGCACTTTTTGCCCCAACTGCAACGGCGCCTTGAGGCCCATGATCATAATGTGATCGCCACTGCTTTGCAGCGTCAACTGACCATGCTCAGGCAGCGGGAAAGCCGCCACATGGCGCATTTTAACCAAGCCGTCCTCTTCAATCAGGGTATGCAGCATGGTTTCACGGGCCACAGGGGTGCTGGCAGAAACCAGCTCAGTCGCCGCGCCATGGTTGCTGAGTGTCAGATACGCCGCCGTATTGGGAACAGAAGCGGGCATGGCCCGGATATATCCTTGTTCGAGCATTATGTTCGAGGCGAAGGCGCTGGCACTGATACCGGCCAGCAAGATAACTTTAAACAGTTGTTTGAATATCGCCATCTATGTCTTAAACTCCATGTAAAACCCATTTCGTCAGTAAAGGAAACAACGAATGAGCACGATTCAGGTTCAGGATGAGCAGGGTGTACGTATCATACGTTTTAACCGCCCGGATAAACGTAACGCCCTCGATCTCGATATGTATAAGCAGCTTACAGAATACCTGATCCAGGGGGAAGCGGACAACGAGATCCGCGCCTTTCTGCTGACAGGCAGTGAAAACTGCTTTACTTCAGGCAATGATGTGGCTGATTTTCTCAAGCAGCCGGATCTGGGGCCCAACCACCCTGCAGTGCGATTTCTCTTTTGCCTGCTGGAGCTGAAAAAGCCCTTGGTCGCCGCTGTCAGCGGAGCCGCTGTCGGAATCGGCACCACGCTATTGCTGCATTGTGACCTGGTCTATGCCGATAATACAGCCCAGTTCCGCTTGCCCTTTATCGACCTGGCACTGGTGCCTGAAGCCGGCTCCAGCCTGCTACTGCCTGAATTGGTCGGCTATCAAAAGGCCTCTGAGCTGCTGTTGCTGGGCGAGAGTTTCGATGCCGAAACGGCGCTGGATCTCAAACTCATCAACCGCATGTTGAGTCCGGCAGAGCTCTTCCCTTATGCGCTGGAAAAGGCCAAAGCCTTGGCTTCCAAGCCACCTCAGGCGCTGCAACTCACCAGACAACTTATGCGGCCACACAAGAGCCGGGTACAACACCAGATGCATCAGGAGTTGGAACTCTTCGGCCAGCGTCTGCAGAGCGATGAAGCCAAAGCGGTTTTCCGCCAGTTTCTCAACAAAGGTTAAATCATCGAAGCTGAATCCAATGTTGCTGCGGCTGGGCTGACACCAAGCCAGTCGCAGCAACACTACTCCTGCCATTGACTGGACTTGCCTATTCCCCATACTGCCAATGCCAAAACCAGCACGGGCCAAATCATTGCAAAGCCGCTGATAAACATCAGTAATGCCGCAGCAACACAAAGTACGCACACCACTGCCAACACACTGAAAGTCATTGCGGCCCACACCAATGCCAGCATCGCGGTTATCAGGGTCAACACCCAGCTCCAATTTTCGGCATCCAGCCATAAAAACGGGCTACCCCAGATCCCCACTGACATAAACTCGCGGCTGAGCAGAGAGACCATAAGGATCAGCGCGCCGACTATGCTCCACACCAGTAACTGAGACAGCAACCTATATCTTCTGTGCTTGTTTCGACTCCTGTTATACATACTCATTTCACCCACTTGGGCCACAGCAGTGCCAGGGCAAAGTAAGCCGTCAATCCAAGCAATGGGTGCATCAGAGTGATGACTGCGGCAACAATTCGGGTCCAGAATACCGACCAGCCAAAACGCTCGGCCATATCGCGGCATAGGCCACAGACGATGGAAGAATTTCCCTTGAGTGTACGTTCCAAATCAAACATAACTGACTCCGATTATCTCGTTAACTGTATCTGCCGGGCACCGCAGGCTAACAACGCCATCAGGGTGTAACCAAGCAACGGCAGAAACATCAGTAGTGCCAAAGTGCTATTTATCCACATAGGCACCTCAATCCTTGGCTTGGGTCAGAACACTGGTCTCCACGGGTAACTCGGTGATCTGACTCAGGGTTTCTTGAGTCATCTCGTCGCTCAGTTGGGCCACGCTACGCTCCAGTTCCTGTTGCAGAGAGGCCAGCATTTCGCGCTTGGCACTGAGCAACATGGTCTGAGCCTGCTGACTCAGGTTCTGTTCAACAGCACTGAAGATAGGTTGGGTAGGCAGTACATCGGCCTGGGCTGAAACACTGGCTGAAGCCATAACAACGCCAAGAAACAGAGATTGAATAGTCAGGTTGGAAGTTTTCATGCTTGTCATCCCTTTCTGGTTAAGCTGAACGGGTCAGCGGTCAAGATGACTAATTCAAAGGGCGTGCCAACTGGGAAAAGTTTCGATTAAGGATATGATATTAAATGAAATAAAAATAAAAACGGCCAATCATTAACACAGAATGACTGACCGTGACAGCACAAAAATACAGCAATTTCCTATCTGTTGGTAAAAAGCACTATCACCATAGCTATTTTCACCACTCGGGTATTACAGCAAGGTCAAACTCCGCTGTGCATCATTTCACGGGCCTGCAGTAACACTTCTATGCCGGCACCCGGCTTGTGGGCATTCTCGCTCAGATGACGGCGCCAACTACGAGAGCCGGGGATCCCCTGATACAAGCCTGTCATGTGTCTGCTGATATGATTCAAGCGGCCACCCGACTGCAAATGAGCTTCCACATAGGGCAACATGGCATCCACCACCTGATCGCGACTCATAACCTGGCTATCGAGGCCAAAGATCTTCTGATCCACCTCGGCCAGCAGATAGGGGTTTTGGTAGGCTTCGCGCCCCACCATCACCCCATCCAGCTGGGCCAGATGGGTATGCATCTCTTCAAAGCTCTTGATACCACCATTGATGCTGATATGCAGGCCGGGAAAATCCTGCTTCAATTGATAAACCCTGGGATAATCCAATGGCGGGATCTCACGGTTTTCCTTGGGACTAAGCCCCTGCAACCAGGCCTTGCGGGCATGAACGATAAAAGTATCGCAGCCGGCGGCACTCACCTTGGTAATGAAGTCACAAAGAAATTCGTAGGAATCTTTGTCGTCTATGCCGATGCGGGTCTTGACCGTCACCGGGATATCCACCTTCTGGCGCATGGCATCGACGCAATGGGCCACCAGCTCGGGATCTTCCATCAAACAAGCGCCAAAGCGGCCGTTCTGAACTCTATCCGAAGGGCACCCCACATTGAGGTTTACTTCGTCATACCCCCTTTGCTGGGCGATTTCGGCGCAGCGGGCCAGATCCTCAACATTGGAGCCGCCCAATTGCAATGCCAGCGGGTGCTCTTCCTGGTTATAAGCCAGATAATCGCCCTTGCCATGTAGTATCGCGCCTGTGGTCACCATCTCAGTGTAGAGCAGCGTCTGACTCGACATCAGCCGGGCAAAGTAACGATAATGGCGATCCGTCCAATCCAGCATGGGGGCAATGGAAAAACGGCGGTTGGCATCGATAGAGCTTGGCATTCACAGATCCGGTACGCAAAAATGGGCCGCTATTTTACCCTCTGTGGCCATAAAACGACAGCCGCAGATAAATCCCGCTCATAAACCCGAATCAAAGGTCATTCTGTTGCCGCCGAAGACTTTTGACCCGAGTTACTCAAACTCTGTCTCTATCCCGGCATAAATCAACAACATTTCAGCCAGCGAGCTCACCTGCATGCCCTTCATCAGGTTGGATCTGTGGATCTCCACTGTGCGCATGGCGATGCAGAGTTCGTCGGCTATCTGCTGGTTCTTATAGCCCTTGGCGATGAGATGCAATATCTCTTTCTCCCTCGGAGTCAGCGCCTGGTAGATGCCTTGCAGCTTTCGGCGCTTGGCGATTTCGGCAGAGTGACTCAGCGCCTTGGTGACCGCCTCGGCCAGGCGAGCGCCATCGGCGGGTTTTTGAAAAAAGTCCACCGCGCCGGATTTAAGTGCATCCACCGCCAGCGGCACGTCGCCATGGCCGGTGAGAAAGATCACCGCCAGCGGGCTATTACGCTCGTTGAGCAGTTGCTGCAGCTGCGCCCCACTGAGCCCTGGCATACGCATATCGAGGATCAGGCAGCCGGGCAGATCCAACAGCTGCGCCTTGAGAAAATGCTCGGCATCTTCAAAGGCCTGCACCTCAAAACCATAGCCTTCCAGCATAAACCCCAACGAGCGCCGCACCGAATCATCGTCATCCACCAGATAGACTGACTGACGCTTGTCATCGGTCGGTGAACTGTTTTGAGCAGCAAATTGTCCCGGCATTTTTCTTTCTCCTTGGCAAAACGGGTTTAAGCCAGCAACACTGTGACCAGACAACCGCCCTCAGGCGGCTGCAGCAGGCTGATGCTGCCGCCATGGCTCTCGGCGATTTCCCGGCAGATCACCAGCCCCAGCCCCAGGCCATCTGTCTTGGTACTGGTAAAGGCCTGCATCAGGCTCTTGCCATCCTGTTTAAGTCCAGGGCCATTGTCCTGCACTTCCAGCAAGAGCTTGCCGGGCTGAGATTGATAATCCAGCCGCAGCGCAATAAGGCGCTCGACCTTAGGCTCTTCAGCCAAGGCTTCGATGGCATTTTTAAGCAGATTCAACAAGAGTTGCTGCATGGCGACCGTATCCAGTTGCATGGGTCTTTCTTCGCCGACAATCTGCCAATCGACGCGGATCGCTTGTTTCTCCAATTCATGCCCCAGCAGAATAAGCGTCTCGCTCAGCAAGGGGCTGAACGGCTGCAACTGTTTTTGCGGCGGGCGCTTTTTCAAAAGCCCCCTGAGCCTTTGAATGATACCGTGGGCGCGGCCCACTTCCGACTGTATCTGTTCCAGTGCCAGCGGCAACTTGTCAAGTTGCCCCTGTTGCAGCCTGACACTGGCGCCGTGGCAATAGTTGCCTATGGCCGCCAAAGGTTGGTTCAACTCATGGGCCAGACTGGCCCCCAGTTCACCGGCCACCGCCGCCCGCTGGGCATGTTCCAGCAAACTGAGGTTTTCACTCAGTTGCCGCTGGGCCTTGGCCAGTTCCCGGCCGCGGCGGCTGAAACTGTATTCGAGCCAGAAGTGATAACCGTTGAGCAGCACCAGCAGCGCCAGCAAGCTCCAGCCCCAATGACTGTGAGCCTTGAGCCACTGCAGCGCCCTTTGCCACCAAGGCGCCTGCAATGGGTGCAGGTCCAGATCCTTGAGCAGCTTATCAATGGCCAGTTGACTGACCGCCGTGGTCCACCCCAGCGAGCCGGACATTTTGGCCGCCTCACTGTCTTCCGGCAGTGCCAATAGGGCCAGGGTCAACTGCTTGGCCAGCCCTTGACTGGCACGACTGGTCTTGGCCATAGACCAGTTGGGATAGAGGCGGGTCGACACCTCGCAGGCAAACCCTGCCGGTGCCTGATTGTCCAGCACCCGATAGTGCCCGGCATCGATAAGCCCCTCCGCCGCCATCTGCTCCAACTGGCAGACTGGCACCACGGCGGCGTCTATGCTGCCATCGCGCAGGCGATAGAGCAGATTATCCAGCGGGAATCCCAAAGATTGGATCTCGGCCACATAGCTTGGCAGGTCTATCTGCTTGAGCCGCGCTTCATACACCAAGGTCAGGTAGCCGCCGAAGGCCTGGGTCGAGACTATCCCCAGGCGCTTGTTCCTGAGATCTTGCAGATGTTGCAGGCTGGACTCGCTTCTTACCACCAGCGCCGAACCCACCTGCATCGGCTCACCGGCATTGAGGCGGCTTTTGAGGGTTGCCAGCCAGCTTAAGGAATACTGCCGCGCCAACAGCACAGATTGGCCCGGATTGGTGATCACAAAGTCCAGCTCCTGAGCGGCCACCGCCTGCGACAGCTGCTCCAGCGTCAAGGGGTGCAGGCGAAAGTAATATCCCGGGATCTGCTGCTCGAGCCAATTCATGGTGGGTTGCCAACGGTTAATGCTGTCGCTGTAGCCCCGGGTAGCCAACACACCTATATCCACCACGGCCTTATCGGTCAGCGCTCCGCTTGTCATAGCTGGGCCTGATACCGGCAAAGGCTCAGTCGCTGCCGCAGCTGACGACCAATGGCCGAGCAGTACAGCCGCAAACAGATAACACAGCAGATACAGGATTCTCATCTCTTGGTTTTAGCTCCGGTTAGGAAATGTTGCGGCCACAAGCGGCAGGAGCAACATCAGTCTGCCCGCCATTCTAGCCTCAATTTCTTGCGCTGGATCAATAGCAGCCCCGATATGTGGAAAACCACTATAGAGACCAGGGGCGCCAGTTGCCGAGAATACAGGCAACAGGAGCCCGGTGGGTTTCCAATCACCGCAAGACTCAGGAGTCTGTATGGACAAGAGTAAACGTCAACTACTGGGGCAAATCGCCGCCATCAGCGCCGGAGCTGCGTTTTTGCCCGTCGCCCAGGCATCGACCGCCAAGCCCCAGGCAACCAGTGGCAAACGCTATGGCATGCTGATCGATCTGCGCCGCTGCGTCGGTTGCCAGGCTTGTACTGTCGCCTGCACCATAGAAAATCAACCCCCACTGGGGCAGTTTCGTACCACAGTCAACCAGTATGAAGTGACCCAAGGGCAGGAAAGCGCCTTTATGATGCTGCCCAGGCTCTGCAATCACTGCGAAAATCCCCCCTGCATCCCGGTTTGCCCCACTGGCGCCACATTCCAGCGCCAGGACGGCATAGTGGTAGTCGACAGCCACTGGTGTGTCGGCTGCGGCTACTGTGTTCAGGCCTGTCCCTACGATGCACGCTTTATCAACCATGACACCAACACCGCCGACAAGTGCACCTTCTGCGCCCATCGGCTGGAGGCGGGCTTGCTACCGGCCTGCGTCGAAACCTGTGTCGGTGAAGCCAGGATCATCGGCGATCTCAACGATCCCGGCAGCCAAATCAGTCGCATGCTGGCCGAGCACAGAGACGAGATCAAGGTACTCAAGCCCTCGGCCGAAACCTCGCCCTGCGTATTCTACCTGGGGATGACAGCCGCATTTGAAGAAAGGATCCGCGGCGAAGCGCCGGTTCGCAGCCTGATGACCGCCACTGGAGAGGAGTTGCACCATGGACATTAAAGAGATCTTGACCCCGGATATCGCCATCACCTGGTTACCCTGGGCGGTGCAATACTTCTTTATGATGGGACTGGCCTATTCCGCAGTGTGGATTGCGGCGCTGACCATTATCCGCCCCGGCGCCAAGGATAAGCGCCTGCTGACACTCTGTGGCAGCCTGATCCTCAGCACAGCCATAGTGGCACCTGTGGCACTCTTGGCCGATCTGCACCAACCCGCCCGCGCCTGGCACTTCTATATGCAGCTCAGGCTGGATTCCTGGATGTGGTATGGCGCCTGGTTACTACCGCTATTTATGGCAGCGGCGCTGGCCTTTGCCTACCTCTTGCTGCGCCCTTCCCTTCCGACTCAGCCCAAAGATGGCTGGAGCCGCCTGGGATACTGGTTACGCCTGGGGAACTGGCAAGGCGAGCCCTGGCTCAAGCCTCTGGCCTGGGTTGCCCTGCTCAGTGGTCTGAGTATCGCCCTCTACACCGGCATGGAAACCATGGCCATCAAGGCCAGGCCGCTGTGGCACAGTTACTGGCTGCCGCCTCTGTTCGCCGCCAGCGCCCTGGCCGCCGGCAGCGGCATGCTGATTTGGCTCAACCGCCTGTTCAATGGTCATAAGCAGGAGACCGACAAACAGCTGCTGCTCTGGCTACGCGGTTCCTTCGCCCTGTTTGCCCTGTTGCTTATCGGCTGGGCTCTCAGTGGCGGCAACAGCGCCAATGAAGCCAGATTGCTACTCGGCGACAGCCCCAGTTGGCAGCTGGCCGCTATCTGGGTGCTGGCAACCCTGGCCTTGTTGGCGCTGCTGCTGGCCTTCAGACATCTGCCCCGCTGGGCCTTGCTGTTTGGCAGCTTTGCCGCTATCCACCTGGCTTGGGGCTTTCGCTGGCTGGTGCTTATCCAGGCGCAGACGGATCCCAAGTATGGCGCCGGCACCTACTTCTATGAACTGCCCTGGGGCCCACAGGGGCTGCTGGGGATCCTGGGTACCTTTGGCCTATGGCTGGCCCTGATCACCCTGATTTCCGAACTGATACGTCAGTCTGCCACCGGACTGAAAGGAGCCGCATAATGGACAAGAGTAAACGCCGTTTTATCAAAGGGGCTGCCATCACAGGTGGTACCGGACTATTTGTTGCAGGCTACAGCCACACCCTAACCCAGCTGGGCAAGGGCCTGGTCAATGGCAGCTCGGGCAAAAATACCCAAGAAGCGATTCATGGCAACTCGCTGGCACCTGAACTCAAGGTCGACCTGAATAGCGGCCAACTGAGCGCCAATGACAACCAGCGTCTGGCCAATACCATGTGTTTCGGCTGCTGGACCAAATGCGGGGTGCGGGCCCGTATCGATAATGAAACCGACAGCATTATCCGTATCAACGGTAATCCTTATCATCCGCTGTCGGCCCGTGAACACCTGGACTTTGACACCCCGGTGCGCGATGCCCTGGTGGCCACCAGCGCCTGGCAAGAACAGGGGCTTGCCGGGCGTTCCACCGCCTGCGCCCGCGGCAACGCCATGCTGGAGTTATTGGACAGCCCCTATCGGGTAACACGCTGCCTGAAACGGGTCGGCCCCAGAGGTTCGGGCCAGTGGCAGAGCATAGCATTCGAGCAGTTGCTCAAGGAGGTTGTCGAAGGTGGCGATCTGTTTGGTGAAGGCCATGTGGATGGACTCAGGGCGATTCGCGATCTCAACACGCCTTTGGATCCCGCCAATCCTGAATATGGCCCCAAGGCCAATCAGCTATTGGTCAGCAACGCCTCGGATGAGGGGCGGGACACGCTGATAAAACGCTTCACCTTCAATAGCTTCGGCACCCGTAACTTTGCCAACCACGGCTCTTACTGTGGCTTCAGCTATCGGGCCGGTGCCGGCGCCTTGCTGGACGATCTGAAAAAGTACGCCCACTTGAAACCGGACTGGGATCATGCCGAGTTCTTGTTGTTCATCGGCACTTCACCGCAGCAATCCGGCAACCCCTTCAAGCGCCAAGCGCGGCAAATGGCCAATGCCAGGGTCAACAACCGCAACTTCAGCTATGTTGTGGTTTCGCCCATGCTGCCCAACACCTCCAATCTGGCGTCGGCGCCGGACAATGTCTGGTTGCCAATCCGCCCGGCCACAGACGCCTCGCTGGCGATGGCTATGCTGCGCTGGATCATCGACAATCAGCGCTACAGCGCCGAGTTTCTCAGCGCTCCCAATGCCAAGGCCGCCAAAGCCGCCGGTTTCCGCGGTTTCAGTAATGCCGGTTTCCTGGTGCATTCAGACCAGGCGCATCCGAGGTACGGCCAATATCTGCACGCCAGTGAATTGGGGTTGGCCTTCAGCGGCAAGCCCTTCGGTGATGAAGACCCCTTGCTGGTACTGGACGCCGTCAGCGGTGAACCCATGGCCGCCGAGGCCTGCACTAAGGCGCAGCTCGAAGTGGACCACAGACTCACAGGCCCAAATGGCCAGAGCCTGGCCTGCAAGAGCAGTTTCAGCCTGCTGGCCGAATCGGCCCGGCTCAAGACATTGGCGCAATACAGCGCCGAATGCGATGTGCCGGTCGATGAGATTGAAGCCCTGGCCAACAAATTCACCAGCCATGGCAGCAAGGCGGCGGTGATCAGCCACGGCGGCACCATGAGCAGTGATGGCTTCTATACCGCCTGGGCCATCATGATGCTCAACGCCATGATAGGTAATATCAACCAAAAGGGCGGCGCGCTGGCCAAGGGCGGTACTTTCCCCCCCTTCGGCAAAGGCCCACGCTACAATCTGGCCGAGTTTGACGGCATGGTGCAGCCCAAGGGAGTATTCCTGTCGCGCTCCCGTTTCCCCTATGAAAAAAGCTCGGAATACAAGCGCAAGCAGCAGGCCGGCGAGTCGCCCTACCCGGCAAAGGAGCCCTGGTTCCCGATCTCGGCGCCCATGTTGAGCGAGCATCTAACCGCGGCGGTCAACGGTTACCCTTATTCGCTCAAGGCCTGGATCAACCATATGGGCAACCCTGTCTATGGTCAGGCCGGGCTCGGCGCCGCCATAGGCGATAAACTCAAAGATCCCAAGGTGCTGCCGCTGTTTATCAGTATCGATAGCTTTATCAACGAAACCACGGCGTTATCCGACTATATAGTGCCGGACACCCTCACCTATGAGTCCTGGGGCTGGACCTCGGCCTGGCAGGGCACCATGACCAAGATAGCCACCGGCCGCTGGCCGATAGTCAAACCCAGGGTGGAGCACACGGTAGATGGCGATCCCGTGTGCATGGAAAGCTTTCTTACCCGGATTGCCATGGCGCTGGCCTTGCCCGGCTTCGGTGAAAATGCGGTGCTGGCCCATGATGGCACACGCCACCCGCTGACTCGCGCCGCCGACTTTTCTCTCTACGGCGCCGCCAACGTCGCCTGGTTGGGAGAAAAAGTCCCCGCCATAGGCAAGGAAGATCTCTATTGGTCCGGGGTTGCCAGGATCATTCCCGAACTCAAGGCTCGTCTCGGTGAAGAGGAAGCATCAAGAGTGGCTTATCTCTATGCCCGCGGTGGCCGTTTCGAATCGATGAACAAGGCCAGGGACGCTGAGGGCAACCCCACCAAGGTCTGGCCCAAGCCTATGATGTTGTGGAACCCTCAGGTGGGTAGTCGCCGTCACTCCCAGAGCGGCGAGTTTCTCAGTGGCTGTCCGCGCAGTTATGGTCAACGCCTGGCCGATGGCACAGACCTCAGGCAAGCCTTCGACCGCCAGTCCTGGCCCATGTTGCTGTCGAGTTACAAGTCACACACCATGAGCTCTATGAGTATCGGCTCTGACAGGCTCAGACAGGTGCACCCCAATAATCCGGTGCGGATCAATAAAGACACGGCCCAAAGATTGGGGATAGCCACGGGGGATACAGTGAAAATCAGCACCCCCAACGGCAGTGTGCTGGCACTGGTGGAATGCGTCGCCGGCGTGCATCCCGAGTGTATCGCCATCGAACACGGCTTTGGTCACAAGGAGCTCGGCGCGCGGGCATTCAGCATAGATGACAAGCAGGTTGCCGCCAACCCGCTGATCCGTGCCGGGGTTAACCTCAACGATCTCGCCGTACTGGATCCCAGCCGCTCGGGTTCATACCCTCTGGTGGATTGGGCCAGCGGCGCCTCGGCCCGCCAAGGGCTGCCGGCCAAAATCGAAAAAGTCTCCTGAAGCTCGTTCTGTGCCCGGTTTTTATGCCGGGCACTGTTTTTCCGGGCAAGAAATCGCCACAGAGCCCAAGCCATTGTTCTAAGCTAATAAGAGTGTGATCCAGTGGGCGGGAGTCAAATCGCTTATGGATTAGCCTTACACTATTCGCATCCCTTGGCAGCAAGAGGAACAAATCCGGCATGAATGTCACTTTTATCAATCCCTTTCTTCAGTCACTTCTCAATGTGATTTCCACCATGGCCAACATGCAGTTGACCCCGGGCAAGCCCAGACTCAAGACAGATAACCTGGCCAAGGGCGATGTGTCCGGACTTATCGGTATGGTGGGCCCGCAGACTAAAGGATCACTGTCGATCACCTTTGAGCAAGGGCTGATCCTGGAGATAATGCAAAATATGCTGGGAGAAAACCCCGGCAATATCAATGAAGAAGTGACAGATCTGGTGGGGGAAATCACCAACATGGTGACCGGCGGCGCCAAGAACCTGCTGTCGGACAAGGGCTACGAGTTTGAAATGGCCACCCCTGTGGTGGTTTCCGGCATAGGCCACAAGATTTCCCATCAGGCTCAGGGCAAGAAGATCATCATGCCTTTTGTCGCTCCCAAGGGCTCGGCCTACATAGAGATCTGTTTCGAAGGACAGTAATGACAAAGGGCGCCGAGGCGCCCTTTATTATTTGCCAACTCAATGGCATGATTCAGAGTCAATCGAGGCAGACAGCCACTCTGGGAGTCAACTTGGTCACCAGTTCATAGGCCACGGTTTCGATATGAGCCGCCACCTCTTCCACCGGTAACGCCGGCCCCCACAAGAGGGCGTCATCACCAACTACATCCCGGGCATCCGGCCCCAGATCCACAGTCAGCATATCCATCGACACCCTGCCAACCACAGGCACCCGGCGACCATTAATCAGCACAGGCGTGCCCTCGGGGGCATTGCGTGGATAACCATCACCATAACCTATAGCCACCACCCCGAGGCGGGTATCCCTTGATGAACGCCAAAAGCTTCCATAGCCCACGCTCTCTCCGGCCTTGTGCTCGCGCACGGCTATCAGCTGTGACACCAGACTCATGGCCGGTTGCAGGTCGTGATTGGCGCCTCTGTCACCGACCACAGGCGACACCCCATAGAGGGCGATACCCGGGCGGATCCAGTTTTGTTGGCTGCTGGGCCAATAGAGGGCACCGGCCGAGTTGGCCAGACTACGGTCGCCATCCAACCCGGCGGTGAGCTGGTTGAAATGCTCCAACTGCTTGCGGGTATAGTCATTGTCCGGCTCATCGGCGCAGGCGAAATGGGTCATCAGATTGATGGGCTTGGCCACTTGCGGGCAATCCAGCAGCCGCTGATACACCTCGCTAAACTCGTCGCTGCGAAAACCCAATCTGTGCATGCCGCTGTCGACCTTGAGCCACACAGTTACCGGCTTATCCAGCTTGGCTTGCTCCAGCATCTGCAACTGCGACTCATGATGCACCACTGTGTCTATGTCATGCTTAACCAGTAGAGGCAACTCAGTACTGCGAAAAAAACCTTCGAGCAACAACAGCTTGGCCGTTACACCACCGGCCCTGAGCTCCAACGCTTCTTCGAGCCGCGCCAGACCGAAGCCGTCGGCACTACTCAGGCTCTTGGCCACGTTCAGTGAGCCGTGGCCATAGCCGTTGGCCTTGACGACAGCAATAACTTTGCTGGCGGGCGCGATCTCACGCAGCCTGGCCAGATTATGTTGCAGCGCCCGGCTGCTAATCTCTGCTCTGGGAAAGGGTTTCAAAGCTTACCTTCAATCTTGGATTGGATGGCGCGCTCTCTGGCCGCGCCGGGAAAACCGTCCGCAGAGGTTTAGTCCTCTTCAAATTGCGGACCAGCGTAATTGTCAAAGCGGGAGAACATCCCCTGGAAAGTCAGCCTGACCCGGCCTATGGGGCCGTTACGTTGCTTACCTATGATGATCTCTGCCGTGCCTTTATCGGGCGAATCGTCGTTATACACCTCGTCACGATAAATAAACATGATAAGGTCCGCATCCTGCTCGATAGAGCCGGATTCACGCAAGTCAGAGTTTACCGGGCGTTTATCGGCCCTTTGCTCCAATGAGCGGTTCAGCTGCGACAGGGCGATCACCGGGATCTCCAGCTCCTTGGCCAAAGCCTTGAGCGAGCGGGAGATTTCAGCAATTTCCAGGGTCCGGTTATCGGCCAACGCCGGCACCTGCATCAACTGCAGGTAGTCGACCATGATCATAGACAGACCACCGTATTCCCGGGCGATACGCCTGGCCCTGCTGCGCACTTCGGTCGGTGTCAGGCCCGAGCTGTCATCGATATACATCTTGCCCTGCTCGAGCATGATCCCCATGGTGGATGACACCCGCGCCCAATCATCATCATCCAGCTGGCCGGTACGTATCTTGGTCTGGTCCACCCGGCCAAGCGACGCCAACATACGCATCATGATCTGTTCCGAGGGCATCTCGAGACTGAAGATAAGCACTGGCTTGTCTTCATTGAGCGCCGCGTATTCACAAAGGTTCATCGCAAAGGTGGTCTTACCCATGGAAGGACGGGCCGCGACAATAACCAGGTCACCGGACTGGAAACCTGCGGTCATCTTATCCAGATCGGAGAAGCCGCTGGATACCCCGGTCACACCGTTGTGCGGGTTGTTGTAGAGCTGCTCAATCTTGTCGACCGTTTTTTCGAGGATGCTCTTAATCCCCTCCGGGCCTTCGTTGGCGTTGGCACGCTGCTCGGCTATCTTGAACACCTTGGTTTCGGCCAAGTCCAGCAAAGCACCTGAGTCCCGCCCCTCAGGATTATAACCTGCGTCGGCAATCTCATGTGCTACCCGGATCATCTCCCGCACCACGGCACGCTCGCGCACGATTTCGGCGTAGGAGAGAATGTTGCCGGCGCTGGGGGTGTTCTTGGCGATTTCCCCCAGGTAGGTAAAACCACCGGCATCTTCCAGCTCGTCAGTCAGTTCCAGTTGTTCTGAAACCGTAATCAAATCTATGGGTTGGCCGTTTTCAACCAGCTTTTGCATGGCACTGAAAATCAGCCTGTGGGAACGGGAGTAAAAGTCTTCTCTGACCACGGCCTCGGACACCTTGTCCCAGGCCTCTGCATCCAGCATTAGTCCCCCGAGCACGGATTGCTCCGCCTCAATGGAGTGGGGGGGCAGCTTGAGCGCGTCAACCTGGACGTCTCTTCGCTTATCTTTGGCCTTAAAGGCACCTTGCTGTTGCATAAATCTCCAACTCTCCAACAATCAGGCAAAATGTGATATAAAACCCGGTTCAATCAGAACAGGAATTTTACACCTACAATCACCTGTTTTTCATATCCAAACGGACACTAACAATAAATAAGGAATGAACATGCGCAATGCATTGGCTGCAGCCTTGGCGCTGACCTCCGGCCTCGCCATAGCCGATGAAGGGCAGTGGCAACCTTACCAAATGCCCTCTATTGCCGACAAGCTCAGTGAGCGCGGCATCGCCATCCCGGCAGAGCAACTGGCCGATCTCGGAAAGTATCCCATGAACGCCGTGGTGGGCCTCGGCTATTGTACCGCCAGTTTCGTCTCACCCCAAGGATTGGTTGTCACCAACCATCACTGTGCCTATCGGGGTATCCAATACAACAGCACCAAAGAACACAACTATCTGGCCGACGGCTTTTTGGCCAAAGAACAACGCCTGGAGCCTTCGGCCGGTCCCAACGAGCGCCTCTATGTCACCGAGGCGGTCACAGATGTCACAGATAAAATAACGGCCAACCTGCCGAGCGAGCCACTGGCGCGTTATGAAGCCATCCAGGCCAACAGCAAGGCGCTGGTCAAAGAGTGTGAAGCCGACGACAACTACCGCTGCTCAGTACGTAGTTTCCACAATGGACTTGAATACTACCTGATCAAACAGCTGATTATTCGCGATGTGCGCCTGGTTTATGCGCCACCCGAGAGTGTTGGCGGTTTCGGTGGCGACATAGATAACTATGAATACCCTCGTCACAGCGGCGACTTTACCTTCCTCAGGGCTTATGTCGGCAAGGATGGCAAACCGGCAGCCTATGCCGAGGATAACGTGCCTTATCAGCCCAAGAGCTTCCTCAAGGTCAATGCCGATGGCGTTAAGGCCGGTGACGGCGTGTTTGTGGCCGGTTACCCGGGTTCAACCAGCCGCTACCGCCTGACCTCAGAGCTGAGATTCGCCAGCGACTGGCTCTATCCGACCCAAGCCGCCCGCTATCAGGCCAAAATCGACACCATTGAGGGCATGGGCGCTTCCGACAAGGATATCGCCATCAAGTATGCCGGGACTCTGGCCGGCATGGCCAACCGGATGAAAAAACTCAACGGCTTGTTGGATGGCTTCCACGCCACTGACATCGCCGCCATCAAGCAGGTCGAGGAAAATGCCTTCCGCGACTGGCTGGCCAAAGATAAAGACGCACAGCCGTTAATGGCGCAACTAAGTGAGCTCGAACAACTGCTGGCCGAGCAACAGCACAAGTATCAGCAGAGCTACTATTTTGACAACGCTCAATCCAGTGCTCTGCTCGGCGCCGCCAAGCAGCTTTATCGCCTGGCCAAAGAAAACCAAAAGCCGGATGCCGAGCGCGAAGCGGGTTATCAAGAGCGTGACATGAAGATGTTCGCCGCCCGTCTCAAGCGACTTGACTCCAGCTTCGATATCAGCGTCGACAAGACCCTTTGGCAGATGGATATCGACGCCTACCTGGCGCAGGATAACCGGGTCGCCGTGATGGATCAGTTGCTGACATCCGAGCAAGGCATCAGCCTGGGCGACAAGCTCGAAGGCATGTATGCCCTGACCGAGCTGACCGACCCAGAAAAACGCCTCGACTGGATGCAGGCCAAGCCGGAAGCTTTCGAGAGCAGCAGCGATCCCTTCATTCGTATGGCAGTGGCCCTGTACGACACCAATATGGCGCAGGAAAAAGCCGACAAGGAACTGGCCGGTAAGCTGTCCATCGCCCGCCCCGCCTACATGAAGGCGATCATCGCCTATAACAAGGCCATGGGTAAGCCTGTCTATCCGGATGCCAACGGCACCTTAAGGATCAGCTATGGTATGGTCGATGGCTATCAGTCCCGTGATGCGCTCTACAAGCAACCCTTTACCAAGCTGGAAGGAATAGTCGCCAAGCACACAGGTGTCGAGCCCTACAATGCACCGCAGAAGCTGCTGGATGCCATCAAGCAGGGACGACTGGGCGAGCATAAGGTGCAGCACTTGTATCAGGATCCCCGCAGCTGGTTGTGCCGCCTGTTCTCCTGCCTGGATAACCCCGCCGAGTTCAACTCTGTACCGGTTAACTTCCTCTCCAGCGTAGATACCACAGGAGGCAATTCAGGCTCCCCCGTGTTTAACGGCAAGGGCGAGCTGGTTGGTCTCAACTTTGACTCCACCTATGAAGCCATTACCAAAGATTGGTACTTCAACCCCACCATCACCCGCGCCGTACACGTGGATATCCGCTACATTCTGTGGATGATGGATGAAGTGGATCATGCCGACAACCTGCTCAAAGAGCTGGAACTGGTGCGCAACTGATAGCCACTAGTCTGCAATAACCCTGAAAACACCCGCCCCAGCGGGTGTTTTCGTCTCTGTAGTCATCGGCAATCAAGTCAGCAGCGGTTCTACCAGAGATTACAAATCTTCAATCAATGCCGCTGTAATAGCGACGTGAACAAGCGACTATATAGTAGTGAAGGTGTGCTGGTAATAGGTGCTTGATTTGGGCATTCGCAGGCAAAGAAGAAAAGGGGGCCCCCCGAGGCACTCAGCGACCAATCAGGCATAAAAAAACACCGCCCGAAGGCGGTGTTTTTCTAGTAAAAGCCGGGATTAAGCTTCAGCAACAACAGTTACTTTAACTACAGCTTTTACTTCAGTGTGCAGCTGAACTTCAACTTCGAAGTCGCCAGTAGTGCGCAGAGCACCCAGTGGCAGACGTACTTCGGCTTTGGCCAGTTCAACGCCAGCAGCAGTTACTGCATCAGCGATGTCACGGGTACCGATAGAACCGAACAGCTTGCCTTCGTCACCGGCTTTAGAAGCGATAACAACCGCTTCCAGAGCAGAGATCTGCTCTGCACGAGCAGTGGCAGCGGCCAGGTCGGCAGCCAATTTGGCTTCCAGCTCAGCACGACGAGCTTCGAAAACTTTTACGTTCTCAGCGTTGGCAACAACAGCTTTGCCTTTTGGCAGCAGGTAGTTACGAGCGTAACCGGCCTTAACTGATACCTGGTCACCCAGGTTGCCCAGGTTTGCGATTTTATCAAGCAGAATAACGTTCATTATCAATTCCTCTAGCTAGAACAGTGCCGATTACTGATGCAGATCAGTGTATGGCAGCAGTGACAGATAACGAGCACGCTTGATAGCGCGAGCCAGTTGACGCTGATACTTGGCAGAAGTACCAGTGATACGGCTTGGAACAATCTTACCGCTTTCTGTGATGTAGTTTTTCAGAGTAGCGATATCTTTGTAATCGATCTCCGTAACACCTTCAGCAGTGAAACGGCAGAACTTACGACGACGGAAATAACGTGCCATTTGACAGTCTCCTAATTTTTCAATTCGACATTTTCGGCGTGTAACACCAGTCGGCTTTGGCCATTGCGACTCTGTTGTAGAGCCAGAAAACCACTGACTTGGATATCCACACCCGCTTTCAGCTTGTCTGCTACGCTCTTGAAGCGTTCACCACTCAATATCACTTGAAGTTGGCAGTAGACGTTTCTGGGCAAATCGGCCTCGAAACGCTGCGACCTGTGTTCCAGTTGAAGTACCGTGTGAGGTATTCCAGCCGGGCTATCAAAGTGTCTGGACCGAATGACGGTACCGGACAACACCAAGTGATTGGTGGTCACAGAAAAACTTACTCAGCGCTTGCTTCAGCGTTTTCTTGGGTTTCTTCAGCAGCTTTTTCGCTAACGGCGCTGCGACGTGAATCGCGCTCGTCTTTAGCTTTGGCCATTGGAGATGCTTCAGTGATGGCAGCTTTAGTGCGCATCACCAGGCTACGCAGAACGGCGTCGTTGAAACGGAAAGCAGTTTCCAGCTCTTCAACAGACTCTGCAGTAGTCTCAACGTTCATCAGAACATAGTGAGCCTTGTGCAGATCCTGGATTGGGTAAGCCAGTTGGCGACGACCCCAGTCTTCCAAACGATGGATTTGACCGCCAGCTTCGGTGATAACACCTGTGTAGCGCTCAATCATACCTGGTACTTGTTCACTCTGATCAGGGTGAACCATAAATACGATTTCGTAATGACGCATTTAGTGCTCCTTACGGTTATCTAGCCTCGTGGTTGGCTCAGTCAGACCAAATGGAGGCAAGGAACGAAAATTAATGTGACTGAATTAGGCGCGAAATAGTACATAAAGGCCGCGGTAAACTCAAGCAATAACTTTGCCTCGGCCCCATCAGCAGGTATTATGTGACGCTAAATTTATGGCAGTGACAGCAAAAGACACAAGAATAATGACAAGATCCTCTGTATTGGCGTTATTGTTTGCGCTACCGACTTCGGCGTGGGCCTTGGTGCCTCCGGATTATCGCGAGCCTCCGAGCGACTTCACCGCAGAAATTGAGGCCGGCTTTCAGCTCAACACTGGTAACACAGACTCAAGCAGTTTCAATGGTCGCACCAAGTTGGTTTACGACACGGAAAACGCCAAACAGGAAGGAACCCTCAAGGCCTATTTCGCCTCTGACTCTGAAAAAACCACTGCCGAGAAGTACAATCTGCAACTGCAGTCCAACTACAAACTCAACGGCGGCTATATCTTCGGCCGCGGCGAATTTATCTGGGACAAGTTCGGTTCTTACACAGAAATTTATACCGCGTCCAGTGGTTATGGTTTCGATGCCATCAGTACCCGTCGTACCAAGTTGAGCTTCGAAGTCGGCCCGGGTTACCGATACAACATGCCCAAGGAAACCGATGCCGCTCCGGACCCTGTGGCCGAAAAGGATGTGATCCTGCGAACCGCGGCCAAGTTCGAGCAGAAAATCCACGAATACACCAGTTTCACTGCCGACCTGACCGCCGAGGTGGGCGAAAACAACAACACCCTGGCGCTGGACATGGGCTATAAAAATACCCTGTTTCAGGACTGGGCCTTCAAAATAGGCTTTAACGTCAAATATACAGAAGTGGTGCCGGAAGGCAGTAGACAGACAGATACCATCACCACCTTCAACCTGCTCTATACCTTTCAGTAACTCCCTCGCTTGAAGAGCTCTTTCAACTAAAGAGCTCCAAGAAAACACTCCAGGATTAACGCTGAACGCTTGTCACCGCGCTCAAGCGCCTGCAGATAGCGATAGATGGCGGTTTCATGCCGCTCCAATAGACGAAAGGCAGCGCCGTACTCAGAGTTGATCTCGGCATCATCCGCCCACTTGGCATATTTTTGCTGGTAAGGTTCAACCCAGAGGCTTAGCGCCGCAAGCAGCTCATGCCAGGGAAGCTTAAGCCAACTGTCCACTTCTTTCTGCGCTTGCATGCGCACTTGCTCCAACAATGCCTCGTCCAGACTCGTCAGTTCAGGCAGCAGTTTCAGCAAAGCCTTGGCAGTATATTGCTCCACCTTGAACAGTAGAGAAAACACGGCTTGGCTTTCAGTTAAGTGGATTTCTGTTAACTGACTTGCTGTTAACTGGCTCTCGGTTACCTGAGAATGATAATCCTGGCCGAGGCGCTCGAAGAACGCCATGCCATAGATTTCACCCAGATAGCCTTGTTGCAGTTGTCTGGGATACGGGCCGGTACAGCCGTGCAGCTCACCGCCCGTATCCCAAAGAGAGCTAGTCACGCTCGGCAGTTAGAGGCGCTGACGCACGGCTTCGAACAGACAGATGCCGGTCGCCACCGACACGTTCAGACTGGAAACACTGCCCGCCATAGGAATAGAGATCAGGGTGTCGCAGCTTTCACGGCTCAGGCGTCTCAGTCCCTTGCCTTCGGCGCCCATAGCAATGGCCAGAGCTCCCTTGAGGTCTGCCTGAAACAGGGTGCTGTCGGCCTCGCCTGCAGTGCCGGCAATCCACACACCCCGTTCCTGCAAACGCTTCATGGTACGCGCCAGGTTGGTCACTTGAAACAGCGGCACTGTCTCGGCCGCGCCGCAAGCCACCTTGCTGACGGTCGGCGTCAGTCCCACGGAGTTGTCTTTAGGCACTATGACGCCGTGAACCCCAGCCGCATCGGCATTTCGCAGACAGGCCCCCAGATTGTGGGGATCTGTGACGCCATCCAGGATCAGTAAAAATGGCGAGTCTGTGTTGTCCAGCAGGGCTTCCAGATCGTTTTCGGTCAAGACCTTGGCCGGACGTACCCGGATGATGATCCCTTGATGCTGAGAGCTTTCGGCCTTGTCATCCAGTGTTTTGCGGGATGCCTGCTGGGGGCGAATGCCCCACTGAGCCGCCATCTCCAACAAGGGCTTGATCCTGTCATCCTGACGACCACTGAGCAGCCACATTTCCAATACCCGCTCCGGAGCGTGTTTCAGCAAAGACTCGACCGCGTGAATGCCAAACACCAGTTCCTGTTTTTTCATTTACTTCTTTCTCTTGACTCGTTTGGCTGCCTTGGGCTTTTTCGCCCCGGCGTTGCCGGCAGCCTTGGTTGATTTGCTCTTGGCGGATGCGCCTGTGGACTTAGACTTGGCGCTCCCTTTACCTGCCGGTTTCTGTGCCTTGGCCGAGCGGCGGGCTCCTTCAATATTGACCCTTTCCCGAGCGGTCAGCGGCTTACTCTTGCTGCGGCCTTTGCGGCGCTGGCTGCGGCCCTCTTCGTCCACCATCAGCAAGTCTATCTGTCTGTCGTCCAGATTGACCGAGGCGACTTTAACTGTCACAGGATCGCCAATCTGGTAGATCTGCCCTGAGTGCTCACCTATCAGGCGCTGGCGCATGGGATCATACTGGAAGTAGTCGCTGCCCAGGGTAGAGATATGCACCAAGCCGTCGATAAACAGCGCATTGAGGCGCACAAATAGCCCGAAGCTGGTGACGGAAGCCACCACCGCATCGAAGGTGTCACCCACATGGTCCTGCATAAACTCACACTTGAGCCAGTCGGAGACGTCACGGGTGGCTTCATCGGCGCGGCGCTCAGTGTTGGAACACTCTTCGCCAAGCTGATCCAGCTCATCGAGCTGATAGTGATAGCCACCGTCCGGGGTCCACTTGTCGCTCGCTTCGCCACGCTCTTTGGCGAGCAGGTAACGGATCACCCTGTGCAACACCAAGTCAGGATAACGGCGAATGGGCGAAGTAAAGTGAGCATACTCCTCCAACGCCAGACCAAAGTGGCCTTCATTGTCCGGTGTGTAAGTCGCCTGGCGCATGGAGCGCAGCAACATCACCTGAATAAGTTCGGCATCGGCGCGACCCTGTACTTTTTCCATCAGCGCCTGGTAGTCACTGGGTTCGGGTTCGAGACCGCCGCCCATGGAGAGCCCCCGCTCAGCCAGAAACTCCTTGAACTGAGTCAGCTTCTGCTCGGATGGCGCTTCATGCACCCGATAAAGGACTTCACCCTTGTGCTTTTTAACAAACTTGGCCGCCGCCACGTTGGCGAGGATCATACACTCTTCAATGATCTTGTGCGCCTGGTTACGGGCTCTGGGCACTATCTTGTCTATCTTGCGCTGCTCATTGAAGATGAACTGGGTTTCCAGCGTCTCAAAGGCGATGGCGCCACGGTTGGCCCGCTGGCTATCGAGCGCCAGATACAATTCCTGCAACACCTTGAGATGCGGCAGTAAAGGCTTATGCTCTTCCAGGCCTTCTTCGCCTTCCAGCATGGCCGCCACCTGGGTATAGGTGAAGCGGGCGTGGGAATGCATCACCGCCGGATAGAACTTGTAGCCGGATAACTTACCCGCCGCCGATACTGTCATCTCGGCCACCATACAGAGGCGGTCGACTCCCGGATTCAGGGAGCACAGGCCGTTGGAGAGCTTTTCCGGCAACATGGGGATCACCTGTGACGGGAAGTACACAGAGTTGCCTCGGGCACGGGCTTCTTGATCCAGTGCCGATTGAGTACGTACATAATAGCTGACATCGGCAATGGCCACCCACAGGCGCCAACCGCCGCCGCGCTTGCACTCGGCATAGACGGCATCGTCAAAGTCGCGGGCATCTTCACCGTCTATGGTGACCAAGGGCAGTTGTCGCAGGTCAACCCGACCTAACTTATCTTGTTCCTGCACTTCATCGGGGATCTTGTTCAGTTTCTTCTCGATGGCGGCAGACCAGGTATGGGGCAGATCATAGTTGCGCAGGGCAATCTCTATCTCCATTCCCGGAGCCATCTCTTTACCCAGCACCTCGACCACCTTACCGGCGGCTTTGACATAGCGCCCCGGCCTGCGAGTAAGCTCTACCACCACCACATCACCCTGACGGGCACCGTTGCGATCGGCGTTGTCTATCAATATTTCCTGGGTAATACGCTTATCATTGGCGATAACAAAGGCCATGCCGCAATCGACATGGAAACGCCCCACCAAGGCGGCGGTTCGCTCGGCGACCAGGCGCACTATGCGGGCTTCGCGGCGTCCCTTGCGATCAACCCCGGCCTTCTGCGCCAACACCTTGTCGCCATGGAAGTACCTGAGCATATCGCCATGGTTGATAAACAGGTCATCGCCGCCTTCGTCGGGACGGAAGAAGCCATAGCCATCTCTGTGGCCCAGCACTGTGCCCTGGATCAAGTCCATCCGCTCCGGCAGGCCATAACACTGGCCGCGGGTAAATACCAGCTGACCATCGCGCTCCATGGCACGCAGCCGACGCCGCAGCGCCTCGAGTTGTTCTTCGTCAGAGATGTTGAGGGCCGTGGCGATCCGCTCACGATTCAGGGGAGAGGTCTGCGAGCGCAGATATTCCAATATAAATTCCCGGCTGGGAATGGGGTTGTCGTACTTATCTTGTTCTCGCTCAAAATGAGGATCTTTTATCATTCAATTTCCAATTTCTTCGTTGTCGCATCCAATGCGACAAGCTAATTAACGGCTTTGCAGATGTTCATTTTTGGCCTTCTCCACCTGACTGGCGGGCATTTTAGCCGCTAACAGCTGCAATAATCTTTTGGCGTCTTGCTGGGTCTGTTCATCGCTGAACACCTGGTTGTAGAGCCAGTGATACCCCAAGACATAATCCCTTGGGCTGCCATACCCCTTGGCAAACAGCTCGACCAGCATCATCCTGGCCGGCAAGTCACCGTTGGCGGCAGCGGGTAACAGGTACTGTACCGAACGTTCTTTGTCCTGAAGTACAAACTTGCCATCTTTATAATACTCGGCAATGCGCACCATGGCTTCGGCACTGCCCTGCTCGGCGGCATCCCTGAGCAGCGATATTCCTCTGGGTGGATTGGCCTTAACGCAGATGCCGAAATTAAGCATTTCACCCCAGAGGTACTGGTACAACGGCTGCTTGAGCACTTCGGCGCGCGCCTCAATATCCTGCACCAGCTGACAGTCATCGGCTTTGACCCGGGTCAGGTATTGCTTGCTGCGAATAAGCTCCAGCAGTTCTTCCTGGCTGTAGATATCCACGGCCTTGGTTTCTACGGCCAACACATTGGCACTGGTTACTAACAAGAGTAATAGGGCTATACGCAACATAAGCTGTCCTGATGACAAATAGACTGTCTTTTCATCGGCAGTATAACCCAATTCTTAAGGGCAAACAGTGTAAGCCCCATAAACGAAAAAGGCCGCTTAGGCGGCCTTTTTACTTAACTGAATGGATTCACCAGAATCATGGTCTCATTCCGGTCTGGCCCGGTTGAGATGATATCGACAGGTGTTTCCAGCAGTTCTTCAATCCGCTTGATATAATTGATTGCTGCCTGTGGCAGTTGCTCCAGTGAAGTGGCACCAAAGGTGTTTTCACTCCAGCCTGGCATGGTTTCATACACAGGAGTAACGTGCTCATAGCCTTCTGCTGCCAGCGGAGTCACATTGGACACAGTACCGTCTGGATGCTGATAGCCTACGCAGAGCTTCACTTCTTTCAAGCCGTCCAAAACGTCGAGCTTGGTCAGGCAGAAACCACTGATGCTGTTGATCTGAACCGCGCGGCGCATAGCCACTATGTCCAACCAACCCGGACGACGCTTACGACCGGTTGTCGCACCAAATTCCTGGCCCTTGGTTCCCAAGTGATCGCCGATTTCACATTCCAGTTCAGTCGGGAATGGGCCGGCACCCACACGGGTGGTATAAGCCTTGATGATGCCGCAGACATAGTCCAGATGACGAGGGCCGAATCCAGAACCAGTTGCCACACCACCCGCGGTAGTGTTGGAAGAGGTTACAAATGGATAAGTACCGTGGTCGATATCCAGCAATGTGCCCTGAGCGCCTTCAAACAGTATGTTGTCGCCATTCTTGCGGGCTTGATCCAGCAATTCGGTGACATCCACACACAGACCTTTCAAATAGTCTGCCAGAGCCAACGCTTCATCCAGAGTCTGCTGGTAATCAACGGCTTCGCACTTATAGTACTCTGTCAGCATAAAGTTGTGATAGGCCATCACTTCTTTCAGCTTCTCGGCAAATAGCTGCGGATTGAAGAGATCCCCTACGCGCAGACCGCGACGGGAAATTTTATCTTCATAAGCCGGGCCTATGCCGCGTCCTGTAGTACCGATAGCCTTATTACCACGCGCTTTTTCGCGAGCGATATCCAGCGCACAGTGGAAAGGAAGGATCAGAGGACAAGCTTCAGAGATAAGTAGGCGTTCCTCTACCGGAATACCTTTATCTTTCAGCATGCCGATCTCTTTCATCAGAGCATCGGGCGCCAAAACCACGCCGTTGCCGATAATGCACTTGACGTTATCGCGCAGAATGCCTGAGGGGATCAGATGAAGAACGGTTTTTTCACCATCGATAACCAGAGTATGACCAGCGTTGTGGCCACCTTGGTAACGGACTACGAATTTTGCCTGTTCGGTCAGAAGGTCGACAATCTTACCTTTTCCCTCGTCACCCCATTGAGTGCCGAGAACAACTACATTTTTGCCCATTGTTTGCTGCAAGGTTGCGGTTAAAGCAGGATTCTAACAGATATTGGCATGGAAGGGGCAAGTATTTATGAAAAAATAATCAATATGACGATTCCTGCAACAACCAGGACGCCGCCCAGGCGTTGCATGATGGCGGTCGGTTGGGAAGCCACTTCCAGCAGATAACGACGCCAGCGGTTGGGGAACAATAAGGGCCCAAGGCCTTCAAGTATCAATACCAAACCCAAGGCTATCAACAACAATTGCCAACTCATGATTTTCTCCCTTTATGCCGCAAGTGCCCAAAGTATACAGGGCTGTCAGAGATAAATCTCAACCATAAAAAAACCCAGCATACGCTGGGTTTTTGGTATCTCGAAAGCGATATTAACGCTTGGAGAACTGTGGCTTACGACGTGCTTTACGCAGACCCACTTTCTTACGTTCAACCTTACGAGCATCGCGGGTTACATAACCAGCAGAACGTAAAGTAGGACGCAGAGCTTCGTCCAGCTCCATCAGAGCACGGGTGATACCGTGACGGATAGCGCCAGCTTGGCCAGTGATACCACCGCCCTTAACAGTTACATAGATGTCCAGTTTTTCAGTCATTTCAACCAGCTCAAGCGGTTGACGAACAACCATACGAGCGGTTTCACGACCAAAGTAAACATCCAGAGGACGTTGGTTAACAACGATGTTGCCACTACCTGCTTTAGCGAATACGCGAGCAGTTGAAGTTTTGCGACGGCCAGTGCCGTAGTACTGAGTTGCAGCCATTTGCTTAATCCCGTTTAGATATCAAGAACTTGAGGTTGTTGTGCAGCGTGGTTGTGCTCTGCGCCAGCGTAAACTTTCAGCTTACGGAACATGGCGCGACCCAGGGGGCCTTTTGGCAACATACCCTTGACTGCTTTCTCGATGATCATTTCTGGCTTGTGAGCTTGCAGCTTCTCGAAGCTGATTTGCTTGATGCCACCTGGGAAGCCTGAGTGCGAGTAGTACGTCTTGCCTGCAGCCTTGTTACCGGTCACAGTTACTTTCTCGGCGTTGATCACGATGATGTAATCACCGGTATCTACGTGAGGAGTGTACTCAGCCTTGTGCTTGCCACGCAGACGCAGAGCGATTTCAGTGGCGATACGACCCAGGGTCTTACCTTCGGCATCAACAACGTACCAGTCACGAGCTACAGTTTCTGGCTTAGCAGTAAAAGTCTTCATTATTACAAAAACCCAAAGTTAAATTCTGTCACATGCTACCTGCGGATGCAGATAACACAAAAATGCCTTTCTCTGCCCCTTCGAGCAAAGAAACTGGCTTTAAATCCGCCCAATCGGCGGAGTAACGTGGGCAGGTGGCGGATTATAGTCAAAGCTGAACTAAAAATCACCTGCTTTTTAATATCTCGCCTTAAAAGACGATCTTTTTCAAGCTGTTAGCACTTTGCCGCCATCCAAGGCTTATTGAGTATGGCTATTTGATTGAATTTCCCGCATCTAAGCGGATTTTCCCTTTAGCTATGGCAGATGTTCCAGCGCCAGGTAATCCCGGGACTGCATCTCAATCAGGCGGGAGCGGCAACGGCGAAATTCAAAACTCAGTTGCCCATCAGTGTAAATCTGCTCGAGCGGCACCTCGGCTGAGATGATAAGTTTCACATGCCGCTCGTAGAACTCATCCACCAGCGCCAGGAACCGGCGGGCGATATCATCCCCTGTCTGCTGGGCGCCCATCTGTTCCAGGCCGCTGAGCAGCACAGTGTGAAACAGTTGCGCCAGTTCCATATAGTCCCGCTGACTGCGCGGTCCATCACACAGGGCTCTAAAGTCGGCCAGCAAAACACCTTGGGCTTGTTTGCGGATCACTATGCTGCGTCCATCTATTTCCAGCGGCGATTCAGAGACTTCCGACTCGGGCGCCAGTTGGGTGAAATAACGTTGCAGGTTGGATTCGGCCGTTTCATCGAGTGGATGATGGTAGATCTCAGCCTGCTCCAGAGTTCGCAGTCTGTAGTCGATTCCTGAATCGACATTCAGCACCTGGCAGTTGGCCTTGATCTCGGCGATAGCCGGTAAAAATCTGGCCCGCTGCAAACCGTTTTTATAAAGATCATCCGGTACTATGTTGGAGGTGGCCACCAAGACCACGCCCTCCTTGAACAGGGCTTCGAACAGAGTGCCCAGTAACATGGCATCCGTGATGTCCGAAACAAAGAACTCATCGAAACAGATCACTCTATATTTCGCTGCCATCTGTTTGGCTATCACCAATAGAGGATCCCTGGTTCCCTTGAGCGCGTCCAGCTCCTGATGAATTCTGTGCATAAAGCGATGAAAATGCGCCCTTAGTTTCTGCTCACCCGGCAGGGCATCAAAAAAGGTGTCCATGAGGTAGGTCTTGCCGCGCCCAACACCGCCCCAGAGGTAAAGCCCCTGAACCTTGCTGTTTTTTTCCCGGCTGAACCAATTGCGCCATCCGGACTTTTGCGGCCTTTGCAGCTCATCATAAACACGCTGCAATGCCTTTACCGCTTGCTCCTGCGCCGGGTCATGGCTGAAATCTTCACGGGTGAGATCTTGTTGGTAATGCTGCCAAGGGGTTAACTGCGACACTTGAATTCTTCTCTTTTAACCTTATTTGATGGGTACTAGGGAAGATGCGAACAAGTCCCACAAGGACTGGTTCGCATCTTCCCTAGCCCAACTCAAGCAACAGAGTCGGGGCGGCAAATGGTATCATGAGACCCACTCTCGGGGTATATTTTGCCTTTTATCCCTATGGGATCGGGCAAAAACTTAAGACACAAAGACAAACTTAAGGAGTCGATATGGAATGGCCACTGGTGTTTGCGGCTTTCATTCTGGGGTTAATACTGGGTTATATCGGCAAGACCTTGGTCAGCCGCGGACTCAGCAAGAGTAGTAAAAGTGTGGCTATTGAACGCAGCAAGATGGAGTTGAGCCAACACAAACAGGAAGTCAGTGATCATCTGGCTGAACAAAGAGCACTGCTGGGACAACTGACAGAGCAAATCAATCGCCTTAATCAGCACTGGAATCAGGGCAGCCAAAGATTAGCCAAAGAGGAGCAGCTGGCCCCTTTGCCATTTATGCAAACCAGTATCAGTGACCTTGATGACAAGAGTGACGCCGTACTCTCGCCGGAAAGCATTAAAAATTAATCTTTATTAATGAAGGATGAACTTTTTAAACAAGATTAAAGTCGGATTAATTACCGAACGCTCGTAAAAGAGCCTTTAAGATTCAGCCACCTTGGTGGCAAACAGTACATGGTTATTTGATCCCGTATTAGGAGCAATGCATAGATGAAGACCAAGTTATCTCTTGTTTCCGCCGCCCTGCTTGGAGCCACACTGACACTGGCTCCTGTGGTTTCCCAGGCCGCTCTACCTCAAGCTGTTGCCGGCCAAACCATGCCGAGCCTGGCCCCCATGTTGGAGCAAACTACTCCAGCAGTTGTCTCTGTCGCCGTTTCCGGCACTCAGGTTTCCCGCCAACGGGTACCGGATATCTTCCGCTACTTCTTTGGCCCCAATGCCCCTCAGGAGCAAGTACAGGAGCGCCCCTTCCGCGGCCTGGGCTCCGGTGTCATCATAGATGCCGATAAGGGCTACATAGTCACCAACAACCATGTGATTGATGGCGCCGATGATATTCAAATAGGTCTACACGACGGCCGTGAAATAAAGGCCAAGTTGATAGGTAAAGATAAAGACGCCGATATCGCTCTGCTGCAGATTGAAGCCGACAACCTCACGGCAATCAAGTCCGCCGACTCGGATGACTTAAGAGTCGGTGACTTTGCCGTAGCCATAGGTAACCCCTTCGGTCTTGGGCAAACCGTCACCTCAGGTATCGTCAGTGCTCTGGGGCGCACCGGCCTTGGCATAGAGATGCTGGAAAACTTTATTCAAACCGATGCCGCCATCAACAGCGGTAACTCAGGCGGCGCCTTGGTTAACCTGCGCGGCGAGCTTATCGGTATCAATACCGCTATTGTGGCTCCCGGCGGCGGTAACGTAGGTATCGGTTTCGCGATACCGGCCAACATGGTTCACAGCCTGGTGGATCAGATAATCGAACACGGCGAAGTGCGCCGCGGCGTGCTGGGGGTTATGGGTCGTGATCTGGATAATGAACTGGCTCAAGGCTTCGGTCTCGAGACCCAGCACGGTGGCTTTGTCAGCGAAGTAATGGAAGGCAGCGCCGCCGACAAGGCAGGCATCAAGGCCGGTGATATTATCGTCAGCATCAATGGGCGCAAGATCAAGAGCTTCCAAGAACTGCGGGCCAAGATTGGCACCATGGGTGCCGGTAGTAAAATAGAGCTTGGCCTGATACGTGATGGTGATGACAAGACAGTCAAAGTTACCCTGGGCGAAGCCAGCCAAGTGAAAGAAACTGCGGCGGGTGCTGTTCATCCGATGTTGGCCGGTGCCACACTGGAGAACAGCAAGAAAGGTATCGAAATCACCGATATCGCCCAGAACTCTCCAGCGGCCATGAGTGGCTTACAAAAAGGTGACCTGATTATTGGGGTTAACCGCACCAAGACCACCACCCTAAAAGCGCTGAAAGAGGAGCTTAAAGAGCAGCAAGGCGCGGTGGCGCTGAAGATAGTCAGGGGCAATAGCAACCTGTATCTGATCCTCAGAGGTTAACAACCATCCTGAAAAAGCGGGGTGCTCCCCGCTTTTTTTATTTCCGGCGCCCAATTCAGGGCAAAATTAACTTCCCGAGCCTTGACTATTGTTCGCAATAGCAAGAAACATGCTAATCTAACGAGCCTTTTTTAATATTCAGCAATGTCATCACAATGAAAGAAACCCTGATCTATATCTGCAAAGCAGTGGTCTTTGGCCTGGTAATGGCGGCAGTCTTTCTGCTGGTCAGCCGTTTTATGGGCGAAGGCAATCTTGGTGGCAACCTGTTGCAGTTCAGGGGAAACAGTGGTGCAGAGCTGTCCTTTGCCAAAGCGGTACGCCGCGCCGCGCCTGCAGTGGTGAACATCTACAGCCTGAGCATCAACCAAAGCCGCCCCCTTAACGGCGGTTCGCTGCAGGGCTTGGGCTCAGGCGTTATCATGCGCAAAGAAGGCTACATTCTCACCAACTATCATGTAGTCAAGAAGGCCGATGAGATTGTAGTGGCATTACAGGACGGCCGAAAATTCGGTGCCGAAGTGGTCGGTCAGGATCCGGAAACCGACCTGGCCGTGCTGGAGATCCAAGGCGAAAATCTGCCCGTGGTGCCGCTTAACCTCAACAGTCCTCCTCAGGTGGGCGATGTGGTGCTGGCCATAGGTAACCCCTATAACCTGGGACAAACCATCACTCAGGGGATCATCAGTGCCACCGGCCGTAATGGCCTGAGTACAGGCTACCTGGACTTTCTGCAAACCGACGCCGCCATCAACGCCGGTAACTCGGGCGGCGCCTTGATTGATACCCATGGGGGACTCATAGGCATTAATACTGCCGCCTTCCAGATAGGTGGTGAAGGGGGGGGCCATGGCATCAACTTCGCCATTCCCATCAAGCTGGCCTACGCCGTCATGGGCAAACTGATCAAGGATGGCCGGGTTATTCGCGGTGCCTTGGGGATCTCGGGTGAAGACGTCAGCCCGGTTGTGGCACAAATACTCAACTTGCCGGATCTTCGCGGCGTAGTTGTGACCGGCATAGAACCTAATGGCCCGGCAGCGCTGGCTGGCTTGAGACCCAGAGATGTAATCACTCAGTATCAGGGTGAAGACGTTACCCGCATCTATATGCTGATGGACAGGATTGCCGAGACCCCCCCCGGTACCAAGGTCACCCTGCAGGTGATCCGCGCCGGTAAACAGATAGAACTTCCGGTTGTCATTGGCGAAAAGCCGGTAGACTACAACTGAAAATCAATCTGCCGGTAAAGGTGGCAGAAACAAAAACACCGGGTCAAGAACCCGGTGTTTTTATTGGTAACAGGACTTAGTCCTGCTCTTCGTCGTCTTCATCTTCCAGCTCGTCACCTATGTAATAGGTGCCCCAGCCGTCATAGTCGACCTTGTGCTTGACCGCAAGCTGCAGCAATTGCTCACAGGCCTTATCCAGAAGCTCGGCTTCCAGTTGATGATAGGCTATAGCGTCAAAGCAGAAAATCAGACTACCGTCATCCAGTTCCACCTCTTCAGCATCGTTAACCTCAAAGCCCAATTTAAAGGCATCGACTGCGGCTTTTTCCAGACGGTCAAAGTTAGTGGACGAAAAATGGTGCTCTATGGTGTATTCAGCATCGGCCTCAGAACCGTCATCCAGCAAGGACTGAATAATGTCACGGTTTTCCTGCTTCTGTGCCTGCAACAGACGTTCAATGGACATGCTTGTCTCCGAAAAAATAGGTCAGAGGGTATTATACGATATCCGCGGGCACAGTTTTACCCATAAGTGCTGCCGCCTCGGCATTCAGTTGTTTGAGCTTACTGGCCATGGTGGCATGGATCTTATCGGACAACTCTTTGACATTAGCCTTACTCAAGCCTTGGGTTGCCACCGGCTCCATCATCTCAATAATCACCACACCATTGTTCCAGCGGTTGAGCTTAATATGGCATTGATTGGAAGCCAGCACAGGCACCATAGGCACCCCGGCGGCTATAGCGGTATGAAATGCTCCAGCCTTAAAGGGCAACAGGCCGCGACCGCGACTACGGGTACCCTCAGGAAAGATCCACACAGAAAGGCATTTCTCTTTGATCTTGCGCGCCGTTTCGGCCATGGTTTCAAAGGCGCGGGCACGGTTCTTGCGATCGATGAGAATATTACCCGAAAGCCAATAAAGCTGACCAAATAGCGGCATCCACAACAGACTTTTCTTCCCCAGGCTGACAGTGCCCTTGGGAACCGCAGCAGTATGGGTAAACATATCGAAATTATTTTGGTGATTCGCCAGGAAGATACAGGGCTCACCCGGTTTGGTTTTGCCTGCTCGCACTATAACTTTAACACCCAATATGGGCGCTACCGCCGAAAAAAGTCGGGCAAACAGGTGTACATTATCTCTGTGTCTCGGGCGTAAAATGCAAAAAATGCCACCAAAAACAAAGGCCAGCAACAAGAGCACTGCCAGCAGCAGAGAACGGACTATCAACAGCATAAATTTACTCCGCTTATGCAACGGCGGACAGTATAGCTACAGGCCTGCTGCGGCTCAATCTTTTGTTTACATCTGTGCGCTGATTTTTAACAGCAAAAAAAATGCGGCCGCCGGGCCGCATTTTGAGGCTTGTTCTCAGTTTCCTGAACTCAGTGACGATCGCTGAAACTTAACAGTATACGAAACAGCAGAGCGCTCAGTGCCAGAGTTGCCACTATAGCGGCCCCACTAGGCAGGTCATAACTCGCCGAGGCCCACAGACCGGCGACATAACCCAATACTCCGACCAGATAGGCCCAGCCAAGTGCGAAACGGCCGCTGTATTTATTCAACGCCAGTGCCGGCAGAATCAAGGTGCTGAACACCAGATAGACACCCACCAGCTCCACAGACAGGGTTATCACCAGGGCAAACAGGGGATAAAACACGGCGCCATTGAGCAAAGACGGGCGCCACAGCAATAGCCCCAACACCAGAGCATAAACCAGAGCCGGCAAGATCAGTTGTGGCCAGTTGACCCAAAGGATCTGCCCCGACATCAGTTGCTTGAGCAGCTCGGCACCATGGGGGTCGTTGGAGAGCAACAACATGGCAGCCACTGCAGCCAACACATAGAAGCAGCCGATCATGGCCTCCAGTTCAGAGGCCATTTTACGTGACAACCAGGCTATGATTCCGGCCCCGGCCAGGGCAAACAATGCCGGCATCCATACATGAGAATAAGGGATCTCCTCCAAATCATGATTAAGATGCGCCACTATCGCCCCCAGTGCCGCGACTTGGGCAATCGCCAGATCGATAAAGATGATCCCGCGCTTCAACACCTGGCGCCCCAATACCACATGGGTTGAGAGCACCAGCAGGCCGGCCGCAAAGGCCGGCAGAAGTATGCTGAACAGTCCGCTGTCCATAATCAATTCACACTCTTGAGCAGCGAGATGGCGCTGTCATACAGACTGAAAAGATCCTGGCTCTGGGCGTTACCACCGACCGACATGGGCAATACCAATACCGGCAGCTTGGCTCTTTCACCCAACCAGTTGGCGCCACGTTCATCCTGATAGGATGCCACTACCACGGCACTGACATCCCCTTGCCCTGCCCGTTCAAGCAGCGAAGCCAAATGTGAACTACTGGGAGGCAACCCGGGCTTGGGCTCAAGATCCGCGACCTGAGAAACTCCCAACCAGTTGAACAGATAGCGGAAACTGGTGTGATAGGCGATAACCTTCTTGCCCTTGAGTGATGCCGCTTCGGCTTCCCAGTTGGGAATAGCCTGCTGCCAACGCTCGCTGAATGCCTTGAGCGCAGCCTCATAGTCGGCTTTTCCTTGAGGATCCAGGGCCACCAGCTTGGCGCTCAGCGCCTTGGCGATATCCAGCATCCGATAAGGGTCAAAGTGCAGATGCGGATTCCCCTTGGCGTGCACATCCCCCATACTGCGGTCGACCGAATCCAGCTTATCCAGGGTCTCAACCTGATCGGCTGCAAAAAACAGCCCCTGATCCGTAGAGCGCACCTTGGCGTTGGAAGATTTCATCTGCAGCATAGGCAACCAACCGATTTCCAGATCCGCACCGGCGCAGACCGCCAGATCAGCCTGGCGCATCTTGGCGATTAAACTGGGCCGCGCCTGCACCTGGTGAGGATCCTGCAAGGCGGTTGTGGCCGAATAGATGTCCGCATCCGGCGCCAAGCTCTTGGCCAACGCGGCATATTCAGGTTCACAGGCAAAAATATTCAGGCTGGCCTGAGCCTGCCAACTGGCCACCAGAGTCAAAGCGGCCGTGGCCAGGCCGACAAATTTAGAATTGATGCGCACCGTGGGCCCCCAGAGTCATAACGTATTGCAGAGTGATAACATTGTCGTCTTCGATACCGTCGAAACTAGTGCCACGCTGATTGGTGTACTGCAGTCTTACGGTAGAGAAGTGGCTGTGATGCCAAGCCAAGCTGACCTCGGTTTCTTTCAGCTTCTGACCGTGGAAATGATCGTCATGGGCGTGCTGGGTATCCAGCTCACCGTAACGGATCCCGGTAGACCAGCTGGGGCTCCATTGGTAGACACCGCTCAGATACCAGCCCTGATGGTAATCTTTCGGCTCCGCATGAACGTGTTCATCCTCATGATGCTCATGCTCGGCCTCGGCAACGAAATCCGCCACCCGGAAATACTCACCACTCACAGTCAGATGCTGATACTTGTAGTTGCCGTTGGGCGCCCACTTGTAAACAAAGTCGGCAATATAGGTATTTTCCCCCGTATAAGCAGCACCATGACTGTGACCTTCGTGGTCGTGATCATGCACCTCTTCCTCACCCGCGTGCTCTTCAAAAGGGGTCAGGCGGCCATTTTCATTGCGCAGATATGACAACCCCAGCTGCCATGAGCTGTCTGCCCCTATATCACCGCCTATCTTGGTGTAAGCGGTGTAGACACCCACATCCTCGAACTCGCGTTCACCGTGTTCATCCTCGGCACGCATCTTGTCACCTTTGAAGGCCTCCAGCCCCATGACCCAGTAAAGATCAGTCGGCGCCACATAGTTCAAGCGGATACCATCATCGAAGTAGTGATTGCCCAAGAATGCACGGTAAGCCGCCGGTCGGTCGGTAAAGGCGTCTGTGTGGGGATGCTGGTTATTGAGATAGCCCACGTCAGACAGGAAACGACCGGCACGCACCGCAAACCCTGCCGGCATCGCCAAAGTTTGAATAAAAGCCTCTTCCAGCTCCACTTCGGTATCACCATCATGGTTTTCTATGATGGTGGTGACTTTTCCATAGAACATATCGTCAATATTGGCGCTGAGCGCCAGTTCGGTTTCCCCCAGACCAAAACCTTCCTGACGCTCGGCCAAGGGACGATCCGCCGTTTGATAATAGCCATCCAAAACCGCACTGATCGCCGGATTGGTCAGCGTAGGGTCCTGGGCCATTGCACAGGTGGAAGCCAAGCCACAGGCCAAGGCCAGAGGCGAAATACGAGTTGAAAAAACAGTCATTTTAGCTCCTGAAATACAGCAGTCATCGCACCGCAATTCCATGCGGTCGATAGCAAAATTTAAATAGAGGTTTCTTTAAATTCAGGCTGTGACAGGGGGAGCACGACTGTTGAACAGGCGAACGTGGGGCGCCTGCCAGGAAGGAGCCGTAAGATTGACTCTGATATAGGATTGTTTGACAGCATCCAGATGCAGCCCAGTGCCGGGCATGACCTTATTCAGCTGATGCTGATGAAAACAGAGAGTACAGTGGGTCTTATGACCCTCTTGGAGATGGGAGATGCTGTGGGCCGAAGCAGCCACAGACAAGAGCACCAATATGGCAGCAAGCCATATGGCAATAGTGCTTCTTGTGCGAACAGCGATATCCAAACCTAACATCCCCCAGATAGATCCGGCGCTAGTGTAAGCCAGCCTGCCCCGAGGTTGCAACAAGGTTAACAGGGCGAAGCTGAAACTAAAAGTTACAAGATATGTAACGGCGCAGAGGTTTCGGCGCAAATCACAGGCCGGGCGGAGATTAAGTTCTGCTTAAGCTCTGCCGGTTAAGGTTTACCCTATACTCTTTGTGCTCGCACGGACCCGTCCATGAGAGCAGCCTAACCAAAGGAAAAGCTATGTTGGCATTTCTCAAAAATAACCTGGGGATTATCCTGTTTGCCATTCTGTTTTGCGGCGCTATTTTGGGCGGCATCTATTACGTAGAAACCTCCCTGGCCAATCAGGTACAGGTGATAGAATAAGCCGTTAGCGGTACTTCTGCCGCTGCGCCGAATCATCCTCTTCAACTTTAACCGGCGCTTCAACCGTGTGCAGATGATCCATCAGGTGGCTGATCAGCAAGACGATCAGCCCAAGGATTGCGACAGGTATCCCGAAGTGTCTGGTCTCTGGTACCAACCAGGCACAAATAGCCGCAGCCCCCCCCAGATAAAAACCCGCCAGTTTCAATTTCAATAACCAAGGCGTCTTTCCAAGCCAGGCCTCGCAATGAGGACACTGGATCTGCGCAGAAAAGCCGCTGCCCCGCTGCTGGGCTATCTGAGAAACATTAAAGGTTTTATTGCAATTGGAGCATAACACTCGGGCGTTCTCCGGCGAGTTCAACAAAGGGGCGCTATTCTAGCAAAGCTGGCGTCCGCCTTATATCTCCCATGTGCGAAAAACCACAAATCCATGCGCTTTTTAGGCACCATGGAAATTTTCGTGTCATATTTATTAACTCCAACACCTCAGAAAAACAGATAAAAATCGGACTAAAAACATGGTTAGATCTCTCTTGCTCCTGTTGTGTTTAACTCTTTCCTGGCAATCCTTTGCATCTGAACCTGAACGGCTCGCCACCGAGCAGTTCACTTTGATACAGCAAACTATAAGACAAAATATCCAACAGCTTCGCACTGCCAAGGGCGAACTCAAGGCAGTGACTGAGTTTAGGATCAAGGCACTGACTCTGGCACAGCGAAATAAACTCAAAGAGAGCATAGATGCCATTGGCGACAAGAATGCAGCCCCTCAGGCCCTGATGAACGTTCTGCCGCACCTGCAAACGCAGCGGCAACTCCTGCAGCAGATGGTGCAATATCTCGACAAGGAGATAGTGTCGCTGCAGGGCAAGCTCGGCAAAGGGGAAGATCAACAGCTGATGCTTGAGATCTCCCGCCGCAGCCTGGAAAAGGATGAAATTCAAAAAGGCTTGCTGGAACTGCTCAATTGGTCAGAACAACTGGGGCAGGATGTCAGCCAGGCGAAAGAATCACTCAAGCAACGTCTTATCGTCAGAGCCGGGTTGCTGGAGAGCCTGGTGAGCTATAACCAGCAGCAATTGGCCGTGCAAATGGCCGAAAATGCGCTGGCGGGCAAAGATGTCAGCAGCGAGCAGAGCAAGACCTTGACCCTGCTGAAAGAGCGACTGGAAAACAACAGCAGCAGCCTGAGCGCAGTGATAAGCATGCTGGATAAGTTGGATGTGGATACCAGCGATCTGAAAAAGACCCTGTTTGCCATCTCGGGGGATATCACCCAGGATGTACTCAATATCGATGTTGTCTCCAGCCTGGCGGGACAATGGTTTGAAATCGCCAAGGCGCAGTTGGTTGAAGGCGGGCCGGATATACTGTTCAAGATATTTATCTTTTTGTTTATCTTGCTACTTACCGTCTTGCTGGCCAAACTGACCAAGCGAATCGTTGCCAAGGCGGTCAGTAACTCCAAGCTCAAGTTCAGCAAGCTGCTGCAAGACTTCTTCACCTCGCTTTCGGGCAAGGTCATCTTCACTTTGGGCTTGTTGATCGCCTTGTCACAGCTGGGATTCGAACTCGGGCCTCTACTGGCTGGTTTCGGTATTGCCGGGGTGATTATCGGTTTTGCGCTGCAAGATACCCTATCCAACTTCGCCTCAGGAATGATGATCCTCATCTATCGCCCCTTCGATGTGGGAGATCTGATCCATGCCGCCGGAGTCACAGGCCGAGTCAGCCATATGAGCCTGGTTTCAACGACCATCAAGACCCTGGACAACCAACGACTGATTGTTCCCAACAACAAAATTTGGGGCGATACCATTAACAATATCACCGCCGAGCATCACAGACGGGTAGATATGACCTTCGGCATCAGTTACAGCGACAATATCGAACAGGCCGAAGCCGTGCTGGAGCAACTGGTACAAGAGCATCCCAAGGTACTGAAACACCCTGAGCCCACGGTTAAACTGCACCTATTGGGTGAATCCTCGGTGGACTTTGTGGTGCGCCCCTGGGTCAGGCCGGAAGATTATTGGGAGGTTTACTGGGACATTACCCGGGCAGTGAAGATGCGCTTCGACGAGGAAGGGATCAGCATTCCATTCCCGCAGCGGGACGTACACTTCTATCGCGGTTAAATCGGCGCGGCAGTCTCCAATACAACAAAGGGCGCATCTGCGCCCTTTGTTGTCGAATTAAAGCCCTATCACTTCACCCTGCTCATTAATATCGATATGCAGATAGCCGGGGTTCAAACCCAGCCCAGGCATTGTCATCACCTTGCCCACCAAAGCGGTGACAAAACCGGCTCCGGCATTGAGCCTAAGCTCAGTAATAGGCAAAGTAAAACCGCTGGGCGCCCCCTTGAGTTTGGGATCGTGGCTGATAGACATAGGCGTCTTAGCCATACACACAGGCAACTTGTCTGCGCCAAGGCGCTGGATCTCGGCCAGTTGCTCACGGGCCTTGGCCGACAACTCAACCCCGGCAGCGCCATAACCAAGCTCGGCCAGAGTTGCCAGACTGGCCTCGAGTCCAAGCGAAGGGTCATAGAGAGGCTTGAAGCCATCGCCCTTGCCTATGGCTGCCAATACCGACTCGGCCAGGGCCTTGGCGCCATCGGCACCGAGGGCAAAAGCCTCACTGAGTTCACAAGCATCGGCACCCTCGGCGAGGCAGGCCTGCCTCAACCACTCAAGCTCCTGCTCGGTATCTTCGGGAAAACGGTTGATAGCCACCACCACAGGTGTGCCGTAACGGCGCACATTGGCCAGGTGCCAGGCCAGATTGACAAAGCCCTGCTCCAGAGCCTGCTGGTTAGGCCGGCTTACTGCCTCGCCCTTGAGTCCTGCGTTACTCTTAAGTGCTCTCAAGGTCGCCACCAAGACGGTGCAATCAGGCTGACGTCCGGAAACAGGTGCCTTAATATTACAAAACTTTTCAAAGCCCATATCCGAGCCAAAGCCGCCTTCAGTGACCACATAATCGCTGAGTTTCAGCGCCATCTCATCGGCAATAATAGAGGAGTTGCCGTGGGCGATATTGGCAAAGGGTCCGGTGTGGATAAGACAAGGGGCACCGTTGAGAGTCTGCATCAGTGTCGGCTCCAACGCCTGACGCAAAATAGCGCACATGGCACCGGCAACCCCGAGCCGCTCGGCGGTAATCGCCTGTCCAGCAGTGTCGAGCGCCAGCAACACCTGACCAACACGGCGGCGCATATCGGCAAGATCGCGACTCAGGGCCAAAATCGCCATCAGCTCCGAGGCGGCGGTGATATCAAAGCCAGACTCATGCTCCGGGCCATTGTTATTTCCCAGCCCTATCTGAATCTGCCGTAAGCTACGATCATTGTGATCCATCACCCTGTGCCAAAAGAGCTTTTCCGGATCGATATTGAGCGCATCCAAGCCACTGCGACGGCTAAATTCTGCTGCCCCGAGGCGCTGCTCATGATGCAACCTGGCATCCAGCGCAGCGGCGGCCAGGTTATGGGCGCTGGTAATGGCGTGAATGTCCCCGGTAAGATGCAGATTCAGTTCTTCCATCGGCACTATCTGGGCATAACCACCGCCGGCAGCCCCCCCTTTGACGCCAAAGACCGGCCCCATACTGGGCTGGCGCAAACAGGCGCAGACCTTGTGCTCGAGCGCATGCAGGGCCTGGGTCAAACCTATGCTGGTCACCGTCTTGCCTTCACCGTGTGACGTAGGCGTTATCGCAGTCACCAGAATCAGCTTACCGGGCAGATAGTCATAGACTCGTTCGAGCAAGGACAGCGGGATTTTTGCCTTGTGGTCGCCGTAACAGCTGAACTCACCGGGACGCAACCCCAGCTCAGTAGCGATATGCTCAATGGGACGCCTCGGCGTCATTCTAGAGATCTCTATGTCCTTCAACATTCAGTAAAACTCCCACAAGGGCCAAAGCAAATAGATCAAAGGACCCGCATACTAGGCCATTCCGGCTTCAAGCTAAAGTCGAAGCGCTCTTTATTCAGCAATACCTTAATCTGAGTCAAGAAATCTCTGGCCGGAATTGGCCGAAAAACAGTTTCCGAACGGAAGGAAAATAGCGAGCGCAGGAATAATAGAGCCAAACAGAGGCCAAGGTCGGAAACCTAGGCCCCGACAGCTCAGAGCAGGGAGAGCTCACCACAAAGGTGTGGCCTACGCCCCTTTTGATCCCTGAGTTCAAACTTATAGCCCTGCTCCATGGGCTCGGCGCAGAAGCAGACACTGGCCGGCATAAACAGCGGCAACTTGAACGCCACGTCAATGACACAGGGTTTATTGCCCAGCTCAGGCATCAACTGAGCCACGCAGCGGGCCTTGGACCACATGCCGTGAGCCAGCACCCGGTCGAAACCAAAACGCTTGGAAAGCAGGGGATGCAGATGGATCAGGTTATAGTCACCCGAGGCTCTGGCATAACGCCGCCCCAAATCGTCACCCAACTCCCAGACACTGGGGTTTTCCCACAGAATATCCCCGGCTTTGGGTGGCCTTGCCCTGCGCCCCGGCTTATCTATGCGATACAGATAAGTCGATAGGGATTCCCACACCAGCTCTCCGGCCACAGTCACCCTGGAGATAAGGTCAAACTCCAGCCCGGAATCTGTCTCTCGGCTATCAGTGAGGCGACAGTCGATATCGAAACGCTCATCCACAGTAACACTGCGAAACTGACTGATACGATTACGCAGGTGGATCATTCCCAGCAGAGGAAAAGTGATAGCGTCATGGGTAAAGATCACCGCATGCAACCTGAAGGCCATCACGTACAGATAGGTAGGCGGCAGAGTTTTGCCATCAAACTCGAAGCCACACACCTGAGCGTAGTCGGCCACCTTGCCGGGCTCCAAAGCCACGCCGGGAGTATTAACGCTGATACGAGGTAAAGGCTGGTTGTCCCAGCCAGGCTTTCGCCCGAAAAAAATCTTGCGATACAGCGAAAACAACGAAGGCATTGTTCGCAGTTCGACACTGAATTCCATAACCAAAAAGCCCACCTTGAGTATTCCAAGCCGAGCATTATCCCTCATCCCTGCCGTTTTCGGAGCTATCTATGATTTTGCGATCTGTCCGCCATAAGCGCTTGGCTCTGATGCCAAGGGCTGCGGCTTGTGAGACACTATATGCCTTCAAGTCATTCAGAACCCTCCAAAGTGCAAGATCAGAACTTTGACAAGCTGGCGCAAAAGTTCGCCAACAATATTTATGGAACCCCTAAAGGACAGATCAGAGCCGCGGTGCTCTGGCGCGATCTGCAGGAACAGTTACCCTACTTTGCCGGCCGTAAACTCAGAGTACTGGATGCCGGTGGCGGTTTCGGTTTTTTCAGTCAGAAACTGGCGGCTATGGGGCATGAGGTGGTGCTGTGCGATATCTCATCGGCCATGCTGGAACAAGCCCGGGAACAGATAGCCGCCTCGGCCGCCCCCTTGGATATTCAACTGCTGCACTGCGCTATTCAGGAGCTGAACGTAACGGAACTGGGCCAGTTCGACCTTATTCTCTGCCATGCGGTTGCCGAATGGTTGCATGATGCCAAAAGTACGCTGGCGGGCTTGCTGTCACTTTTGAAAGATGACGGCCTGTTTTCACTGATGTTTTTCAATAAGGAAGCGATGCGCTTTCACGCCCTGGTGTCAGGTAATCTCGACTATGTGGCTGCCGATCTGCAAACCCGCAAAAGAGTCCGCCTCAGCCCGAAACATCCGCTGCAAATAGCTGACGTACAAGCTTGGTTTAAGGAGTGGCAACTGGAGTTGAGGTGTGAATCCGGGGTCAGAGTCATCCATGACTATCTTAAAAAGAGCTTGCCGGATAATTTCGACTTCCAGCAACTACTTGAGATGGAGCTGAAATACTCACGCCAGCAACCCTATCTGTCTCTGGGCCGTTACGTGCATTTCATTGCTCACAAGGCATCCGGGCCGAATAACTCGATCGAGGGTTGATCTTTGCTATCCACTATCTGATCCAGATAACGGTTCTCTTCCGGCACCAGCTGCGCCAGACGTTCGGGATCCATGTGCTTGAGCAAGACCTTGCCGCTGTTGGGGTGAAACATCACCTTGCGCGGCCAAGGGCCGCCCAAATCCTCCGCCTGCACAGGGATCTGCTCAAGTTTGAGATAACGCAGTACAAAATCTATGTTGGACCGGCCGACATTCAGCACACTGTTTTGGCCCATTCTGGCACCGCCAAAAATCTTGGCCTGTAATCTATGTCGCTGACCGCCGACACAGAGTATGGCGTTGACCAACTGCTCCATGGCCCAGTTGCCGTAACGACAGCTGTAACTGGTCAGTTGCTGCCAATCTTCGTGAAGTTTACGCTCGGGTAACAGAAAGTGATTCAAGCCACCTATGCCGAGTACGGGATCCCAGATACAAGCCGCCACACAGGAACCCAAACGGGTAAAAATGTACTCATCGGCACCTGTAATATAAAAACCGCCGGGGTCGACCCTGGCAACCACCTTGCCAAAACGTTGATCCCACTGGCGAACTGTTCCTTCAAACCCCTTGTACGCATCGCTAATGCCTTGCATCTCAACTCCCTGTGTTCAAGCACAGCAAGTATAGACCTCAGCGCCTCAGTTTGCCTCGCCGGGCGGTATATCACAGCTTTGCTGCCAGCAGTTACGACTGTCGACTCCGGCTTTATGCAGATACTCGAGTAGGCTCCTTTTGCCGGCCAGATGCCCGGCACCGACGGCCACAAATAGTGGCGCCTGATTGGAACCCATCAGACTCAACAGACGCTCGGCCATGCCTTGGTTACGCTGCCACAGCAGTTTTTCCAGCAATACGTTTTCTCCTTCGGTGGACAGCTGATGCAGCATCAATTCGGCCAAAGCTTTTTCATTCCCGCTGCGCCAGGCCGTGATCAGCGCCTGGATCTCCCTATCTTCACCGCGAATGCTCTCCCTAACCATATTCCACTGGTACTCCAGCGCCAGCGAGTCCAGCAGTGCCAACTGCATTTCTGTACTTTCCAGCTCTAACACAGGTTTGCCACCTACCCCATCCAACAGATACTGCTCAACACCCAGGCTGGGTTGATAACCCAGCTCCACGAAGCGTTGCATACTGATCTGTACCGACTGCAACCAGGGGGACATCATAGCCAATTGCCGACATAAAGGTTTACCGCCACAGTATCCCTGCAGCAGCGTCTGAGTTTCCTCATCCGGTGTTGCAGCCTTCAAGCCATACTGCTGCAGCAATTGCTGCGCCGCAGGATCGCGAATATCAGCTTCCAGTACCAGAGCACCGGCATTGTGATAGGCCTGCTCTATCTGGTTTGGCAGTGGATAAAAATCAGCCTTGCCGACATGCACTGAGCCCATGAGAAAAGCCGTCTTACCGGCAAACTCCAACTGGTAGAAGGGTGGTGTATCACCATCTTTTGCTTGGGCCCAACCACTTAAAAGTAAGCCACATCCGAAGAAGAACCACAGCAGTCGACTTGTTGCGCGCATCCCTGTTCCTTATAATTTCAGCCAAAGTTCATCAGTTAGAGGCTGTTATGCCATACACCAAGGTCATTGAGCAACTGAAAGCCAATCTGCAGACCGCTTACCGCCAGGCTGTCGATGCCGATAATCGTCTGGATCAGCTGCAACAAGCCGGTCATGGAAAGTTTTCTGCCGTATTCACTCAAGAGCAAGGCTTTACCACATGCAGTAACCGCTTCCTCCCCTATGTACAGGAGTTGGCACAGGCGGTAGCGGATCTTGAAGCCGAAACGGCACCCACCCCGGAACAGCTGGAAGCCCTACTGCCGAAACTGGCAGTCTTGTTGCAAACGCTGCAACAATTTAAACAGCAGAGTAAATAGCAAGAGTTCAATCAGTTGAATCAATAATATGAGCCGGGCCAAGCCCGGCCTTGTCATCTTAGTGTCACTTGCAACACCTAGACTCTATCCGATTTGGGGCCTTGTAAGGTATTGCAGTTTGATGGCCATAGACAGAATAGCTGAACTCGGAAGTGTGTTGGATAACGAGGATGTCACCGCACTGTTTCAGCCGATTATCAACATAGACAGCAACAGTATTCATGGTTTTGAAGCCTTAAGCCGCGGCCCCATAGGCAGCAGCGTTCACTCTCCATTTCATCTGTTCAGTGCTGCCGAACGCCTGGGGCGCCTCTCCGAGCTGGAAACCTTGTGTCGCCGGGTATCCATAGCCCAATTTCAGCAAAAACAACTGCCTGGCAAGCTTTTTATCAATATCTCACCCAAGGCGCTGCTGGATCCAACCCATCCCAAGGGGCAAACACTCAAGCTCTTGCAACAGTTCGGCATAGCGCCATCCAATGTGGTCATAGAGCTGTCGGAACAATACCCTGCCGATGACATAGATCAGCTCAAAGCCTGCCTTAATCACTATCGCAATCAGGGGTTTTTGACCGCTCTCGACGACTTGGGTGCCGGTTATTCTGGCCTGCGTCTCTGGTCAGAACTGTCCCCCGACTATGTCAAAATTGATCGCCACTTTATTCACCAAATAGACAAGTTTCCGGTAAAACAGGAGTTTGTCCGCTCCATCATAGAGCTTTGCCAAAGCCTGACCTGTAAAGTCATCGCCGAGGGTATAGAGACTGAAGCCGAGCTGACGATACTGCGCCAGCTCGGGATCACTTATTGTCAGGGCTTCTTACTCGGCAGACCCGAGGCGCAGCCGGATAGACAACTGCAAACCCGCTATCTCACCATTCGTCAGCAGGAGCAACCTAGATACAACGAGGCGGCGGAGAGCCTGTGCCATCAGGCACAAACCTGCCCCTCCGAGACTGAGCTCAAGCAGTTGAGCGAACGCTTTCTCTCCCAGCCGGAGCTTCAGTGCATTGTGGTGCTGGAGCAGAAACACCCCTTGGGACTGGTCTATCGCCATCGGCTGATGGAGCTATTTTCCCGTCCCTATGGCCGCGCCTTGCATGAACACCAGGCGGTGACTGAACTCATGGACAGAGACGTGCTTCTGGTCGATGCGGCCACACCTCTGTCATTGGTAAGCCAAAAACTTACCGCCAAGCCTGGCTCCGAAATAGCGCAGGAATTCATTATCCTGCGTCAAGGTGAGTTTATCGGTCTTGGTCACACCCGCGAGCTGCTGCAGCGCATTACTGAACATAGAATACAGATGGCGCGCCACGCCAACCCGTTAACTGAATTGCCCGGGAATGTACCCATTCAGGAAGAGCTGCAACGGCTACGGAAACTACGACAGCATTTCTATCTGGCCTATTTTGATCTATGCCATTTCAAGCCTTATAACGACATCTATGGCTTCAGTCGTGGTGATGAAGTGATAAGGGCCGTAGCCGACCTGCTCAGACAATATGGTAAAGCGCAGTTTATCGGCCACGTGGGTGGCGATGATTTTGTGATGATAGGCACAGAGCCAAAACTACTCGGGGTTTGCCAGCAGATATTGGCCGAGTTTGAGCAGAGTAAAAGGCAATTCTTCAGTGATGAACATTGGCAAAGACAGCGCTTATTTGCCAAGGACAGACAAGAGCAGGAATGCTTTCAACCGCTATTGCGCCTCAGCGTCGGAATACTGCCACCGCCATTGAGTCTGGATGCCAACGAACATGAATTATCCCGCCTGTGTGCGCTGGCGAAAAAGCAGGCCAAGCACACCCCCCAAGGGCTGTGCTTGCTGGATATGCCGAAAACGGCTTAGAGTTTTGGCTTGAGTGTTTTCTGGAACCAGTCTTTCAGCATTCTTTCTTCATAGCGGAAGCTGTCGCTGTTGATTCTGTCCACATGGTCGAGAAACTGCATATCGGTCAGCTTTTCATCGCCGGCAATGACTACCTGATCGCCTTCCAACAAGCGATAACTGAAGCTTATTTTTGGTGGATAAACGTTCTTGACTACACGTATATCGTTGGCAGTAGCACCAAAGGTAGGCCGCACATCACCGGCCAAATCCACGTCTGTGACCGTCAGCTCCAGCTTTTGGTTGTCTTTTAGAGAAGATGAAACGTCTTTATCCAGAGTCTTGGTCAAGGTATCGAACAGACGTTTTTCATAACGGGATTGCAGCTCGCTGGCAGACTTGATATCCCGAAAATCCTTAGGTGACTGCCACTCAATTTTGACCTTACCCGACTCGGTAACCGGGTTTTCATCGACCTTGTCGGCCGCCAGCACCGAGCCAGAGGCCAGGGCACTTACAAGTAACAGATGTCTGATTTTCATCTCAGCCTCCTTTGGGAGCGATTGTCAGTATGCTTTTGCTTCAAACTCAGAGTATAAAATTTAACCTGAATCCGGGCTTAACGCAAAACTAATATGCGAATAGTGTCGTGCTATAAGTAGCTATTTTAATGTGATATTTTTCGTAATACATCATCCAGGAAGATTAACTTGAGTATCAATTTGTAGCCGCAGCAACAAACTTTCAAACAATGCGGCTTGAGTCAGCCCCGCTGAAGTAATCTAATAGACCGAAAAACCGAGCCATTACAGGAGCACCAGTGAAACTCTCACCGCCTTTGCTAATTACCTTGGGACTCTTTACCGCTCTGGGAATTGTTCTCATTGCCATCAATCAGGATGCTAAACCCAAGGGGCCGGAAACCTGGAGTGCCTTCATTTATACCCATGGTTTCGATTCGGGGCGTTATCTCAAAGAGGACGATTTTGGCGACTATGCCAGCTGTAAAGCGTTCGCCATCGAGAAGTCCCAGGCCGCAGAAGGGGCTCCTTGGGAGTGCGGCAGCTACTGCCGCTTTGACTCCCGCCGCCAGGGCTTTCAGTGCGAGCAGATGCGTAACGACTAAGTCTGCTTAGAAGGGGAAACGGGCGCTGAGCTTGGGGTACTGTTTACGCAGTGCCTTGGGCTGGTCGTTGAAACGCTTGCCCTTGGGCTGACTCAGCCCCGAAGGCACAAACGGTAACTCTTTGCCGGTACGGGTCTCGTATAGCTGGCCGGCCAGCAGATCTATCTCCTCAACAAAAGGATAGGCGTAACCATTCAATTGCGGCCAAACTTCCAGCTCTCCCAGCGAATCCGCTGCATTGCAGGCCGCCTGATAACGCTCCTTTCCCAGAGTCACCAGGAAGTTCCGGAACTCGGCGAAACCATAATCTGAATCAACTCCGGCAATGATGTAAGCTGCGCCCCAAAGATCCCAGCTGTAACTCAACCTGAGCAGCCTGGCAAAGTGCTTATCAAACTCTGCCAGCTCATCATCGCCCAGGCTTTGCAGTTTTTCGGTCAAACGCGCCTGGAGTTCCTGTTGTTCCTGATCGGGATAGTCGCGGCTGACCAGCTCCCAGAACTGCTCTTCTGTCATTGAGTGTTATCCTGCCAAAAATGTCGGCGCTCATTTTACCGGAAAATGCGATTAAAATCCGGCTGGACTCACCCCAGGGCTTTCCATAGACTTAGGCCCATTTCTCACAGGAGTCATTTATGTCCATTTCAAGACCAATACCATTGGTACTGCTTTGCATCCTCTATCTGGTACTGGCCGGGGTAGCACTGTGGCGCACCATCAGCACAGGTGCAGTAGATCTGTTTACCTTGGGAGTCATCCCAGTATTGGTAGGCATAATGTTACGTACAAGTTGGTCGCTGTGGGCACTGCGTATCTATCTCTTTATCCAGACTCTGGGACTACTGGCATTGGCCGCTACTGCATTGATGGCACTGCAGATAACGCCTGAAGATGTCAAACTTGAGCTGGCTGGACGCAATATCCCCTTGCTGCCGCTGGCGGCTGTGTTGTTGGCCTTGCTGGCATTCCAGTATTGGGTAGCTTTTTCCACCAACACAAAACGCTTCTTGCAACAGGAAAAATCTGACTAGATCGCACTGAATTTAAGGAAATCAGCGACCGGCTCACAATTTTGTATAATTTTGGTTAAAAAATAGCGAATAAAGCCCAAGAAGCCCGCTGAAAGGCCTTTTCAAGCCAAAAACCTTATGGCATGTTAGATGGGCAATAATAATTCAATCGACGGAAAGAAGAGACGCTCCAGATGAACAAAACTGAACTAATCGCAAAAATGGCAGAACATGCAAACCTGTCCAAGGCAGAAGCTGCCCGCGCCCTCAAGTCGTTCGAAGTAGCAGTGACTGATGCCATGAAAGAAGGATCTAAAATCTCCATCGTAGGCTTTGGTTCTTTCGAAACCTCAACCCGCGCGGCCCGCACAGGTCGTAATCCGCAAACCGGCAAAGAGATCCAGATCCCTGCAGCCACTATTCCCAAGTTTAAAGCCGGTAAGGCACTGCGTGACAGCGTCAACTAAACTGCTTTTCACGGATGAAAGCGCCTCATATTGAGGCGTTTTTTTATTGTCTGTAGTTCCCAACATTCCACTGCACAAAAAAAGGGCAAAACGCCCTAACTAAAGGCAACAATCTGTTAACTGAGTTTCAGAATAAAAGCTAACTTTCTGTATTTCATATTCATTTAAACTTGGCACAAGATTCGCTCATCCCACAAAGACAATAACGAGTGTCTGCGCCGGTCAAGCTTGCCCGGTTCCGGAACCCAACCATCGAGGGGATGAGAATGAAACACACCAAGTTTTCAATGTCAGTTATTGCAGGTCTGTTGTTGCTGGCCGGCGAAGTCCAGGCGACTGTATCAGGGAATATCGGCGTCGCCTCCAACTATCTGTGGCGCGGGGTTACCCAAACAAATGACTCTGTCGCCGTTCAAGGCGGTATAGACTACAGCCACGACTCTGGCTTTTACCTGGGCACCTGGGCCTCTAATGTCGACTTTGGTGATGACACCAGTTACGAGCTCGATTTTTACGGCGGTTACTCCGGCAGCATAGGCGAAGACTTTGGCTATGACATCGGCTATCTCTACTATGGTTATCCTGATGCCAAGGGTGATATCGACTTTGGCGAACTGGCGTTGACCCTCAGTTGGAAGTGGTTTGAGCTGGGTTATGCCAAGGTGGTCAATGCCGGTGATGATGTAGCCAAAGCGCCGCTGGATAACAAGGATTTGAGCTATATCCACGCGGGTTTCAGCTATCCCATCACGGAAACCGTGACGCTGACGGCACACTATGGTTATTCAGACGGCGATGTGGTGCAGAGCTGGTTCCAGGTTTCCGACTACGCCGACTACCATTTGGCCATCAGCAAGGACACAGGCATAGGCTCTGTCTCCTTTATGGTAGCCGATACGGATCTGCCGGACGACGATGCCAAGATAGTGCTCAGCTATGTCTATGAGTTCGAATTCTAAGGAAGGTGCGAACTCCTATATGGGGAAAGCCCGAGGCGCAATCAGGCGATGACAGTTCGATTGTGTTTACGGGCAGCAACCATTTTTTCGATATGCTCCACTATCGGCTCTGCCACCTTGATGCCTGTAGTCAGTTCTATGCCTTCAATACCCGGAGCCGAATTGACTTCAAGCACCAAAGCGCCGCGCTCAGAGCGAAGAATATCCACCCCGGCCACAGCCAGCCCCATCGCCTTGACTGCATCTATGGCGCTCTTGCGCTCCTGGGGGGTAATCTTGATTTTCTCGGCGCTGCCACCCAAATGCAGATTGGAGCGAAAATCTCCTTCCGGCCCCTGGCGTTTCATGGCCGCAACCACCTTGTCGCCCACCACGAAGCAGCGGATATCACTGCCGTTGGCTTCTTTGATATATTCCTGTACCAGAATGTTGGCCTTAAGCCCCAGAAAGGCTTCAATAACGCTCTCGGCGGCCTTCTTGGTTTCGGCCAGCACCACGCCTATTCCTTGGGTGCCTTCCAAAAGTTTAATCACCAGCGGCGCACCACCCACCATGGCGATAAGATCCGGAATATCGTCCGGCTTGCTGGCAAAGCCGGTGACCGGCATACCTACCCCTTTGCGAGAGAGCAACTGCAGTGCCCGCAGCTTATCCCTTGAGCGGGCAATGGAGATAGAATCATTGGCGGCGTACACCCCCATCATCTCGAACTGGCGCACCAGGGCACAGCCATAAAAAGTCACACTGGCATGGATCCTCGGGATAATGGCATCAAAACCGCTGAGTTCTTCACCTTCAAGATGAATACTGGGTTGCACCGAGTTGATGTTCATATAACAGTTGAGTGGATTGATCACCAAGGCCTGATGACCGCGTCCCTCACAGGCTTCCACCAGCCTGCGGGTAGAATAAAGCTCGGGAAATTGAGAGAGGATACCGATTTTCATGTTTGGAAGACCCGGTAAAGAGAGTTATGGCCCAGCAAAAAGAGCAGGCATCTTTGACCATACTTTGCCAATAGGCAAGCAAAATCAAACATTCCCCTCGGCCAGCAAAGGTAAAATATGCTGCACTTCAAAATCCGTGGGCCGAATCGGCCGACAGTAAAGATATCCCTGCAGCAGATTGCAGCCTCGTTCACGACAAAACTGCGCCTGCGCCTCTGTCTCTATACCCTCAGCCACAGACACCACGTTAAAACCGTTGGCAAAATTAATCAAGGCAGACAACAGACGTTTACCACGTTCATCCTGCTCGACCGAAGCCACAAAACTCTTGTCGATTTTAAGTACATTGATAGGAAAATATTTGATGTGCTCGAGAGATGAAAAGCCGGTGCCAAAGTCATCCAAAGACAACACTACCCCCAAGGCAGCAATCCGCTCCAACACCTTGGCCAGCTCCAGCGGTTCTTCAATCAGGGCATTTTCGGTGAGTTCCAGCTCCAGTTGCGACGCCGGCAACCCGGTTTGCTGCAATACCCTGACTATGGTCTGATACAGGGTTTCGCGAATAATCTGCGACGGTGACAGGTTTACCGCCACTGATAACCGCTTGCCTACAGGAGCCAACATCGTCAGCCACTCAACGGTTTGCGCGCATGCCTGTACCAACACCCACTCACCTATCTCATCCACCAGGCCTATCTCTTCTGCTATAGGCAGAAAACTGTCAGGCGACAGCAGACCATCCTCAGGATGTTGCCAGCGCAGCAGCGCCTCCACTCCCAAAAGCTCGCCGGAAATTGCATCGAATTTCCCCTGATAAAAGACCCTGAATTCATCCCGCTCCAGCGCAGTTCTCAGCCCCATTTCGATACGGTTACGAAACCTCACCTCCCTGGCCAACTCTTCAGAATAAAACTGGATCTGATTGCGGCCAATTTTTTTGGCGCGATACATGGCTATATCGGCACACTTGAGCAGCTCAGAACTATCACAGACAGAATCACTGTACACTGCAATGCCAATGCTGGCGCCGATCAGCACCTCATGCTCTCCAAGCGGGAAAGGCTCTTCAAAGGCCTGCTGTAGCCTATTGGCCACCGCCATCGGAAAGTAACGATTCTCGGACTCTGTCACCAACACCACAAATTCATCGCCGCCTAGACGGGCAATCAGATCTCCTTCCCTGAGCGCCGCGCTTAGACGGTTGGCCACTTCCACCAATAGGATATCCCCCACCTGGTGCCCTAAGGTGTCGTTGATACCTTTGAAATCATCCAGATCCAAGAGGATCACCGCCAGCATGTCCTGATGGCGCTTGACCTGACTCAAGGTACGATTGAGGCAGAGTTCAAAACCGTAGCGATTGACCAGCTTGGTCAGGGAATCATGTTCAGCCAGCTCTTTGAGCTTCTCGTGGCTTTGGCGCAGTGCCAACGCCATCGAGGCCCGCTGTTTGGCATTGCGGATTGCACGGGTCAAGCGGCTGGTATTCACTTCATCCTTGAGCAGAAAATCCTGCGCCCCAAGTTCGATACAGCGCTGTGCCAGCTTATCGTCTTCATAACGGGAAATCATCACTACCGCGGTCTGCTCTCCGGCAGATTCATTGAGACGGCTCAATACTTCCAGACCATTAGCATCGGGCAACATATAGTCGAGCAGTATGCCATCGAAATGTTGTTGGCAGGCGAACTCCAAGCCACTCTGGGCACAGTTGGCCTCCATCACCTTGAACGCCAGTGACGATTGTTCCAGGGCGCGGATGATAGCGGCTCTGTCTATCTCATCATCATCGATCAACAGCAGATTCATGCTTTCCATCCCTCAGGCTTCCGGCAATTCGACAATACGCCAATAACTTTCCAGCATATTGAAAATATTATAAAAACCATCACTTATTTCATGCTTGACCATATAACCTGCCACATGATGCTTATAAGCCTCGACCTTGTCTTCATCGGCACTTGAAGTAGTCAGCACAAAAACCACAGAGAGAGACAGCACAGGGTCGTTGCGGATATGGCCGAGAAACTCCAAGCCATTCATCCTTGGCATATTGAGATCCAACAAGATCAGATAGGGGTGGTGCACCCGGCCATCATTCAGCATCTCCAAGGCCTCCAAACCATCTTTGGCTCTGACCAAGGGATTCAGTAGCCTAAGCTGCCGCATTGCTCGTTGTACCGCCATGTAATCGACATCATCGTCGTCAACCAACAGAATAGTGACTTCCTTATATCCGGCAGTTTGGCTCATGACTCCTCCTTGAAGTGGACCGGCCAAGTGAAATAAAAGCTGCAACCGCGCCCTTCCGATTTCACCCAGATCTTGCCGCCCATGTTTTCCACCGACTTTTTCACCAAAGAGAGCCCCAGACCACTGCCTTCAACTTCACCTCTTGGTTTAAGTGTTTGGAATATGGCGAAAATTTTATGATGAAACTTGACCGCTATCCCAGGGCCGTCATCCATAACACAAAAACAATAGTAGTCTCCCTGACGCTCGCTGCTGACGCTGAGTACCCCCTCTTCTTTATCGTGATGTTTGATGGCGTTGCTGAACAGGTTTCTAAATACCAACTCCAGCGGCACCCTGGCCGTGGTCAGCACAGGCATTTCAGACAAGATAACCAGCTTGAACCCAGTTGGCGGAGCCACCAGGCTGAAGGTATCCTGCAGCAACTGTTTGCTGTCCACCTCTGTCAACTCGGTATCCACCCTGCCTATGCGCGAGAAGGTCAACAAGCCATCCAGAAGCCGAACCATTCGCTGGACCCGGCTCTTGATCAGTCGCAAATACTTTTGTACCTGTTCGCTGCTGTTGTCACTGAGATCTTCTGCTAGCCACTCGGATAACTGCTCTATGCCCCGCAGCGGCGATTTGAGGTCGTGAGAAGCTATGTAGGCAAAACTGTCCAGCTCACGGTTTATTTTCTCCAGCGCTTCCGTGTGGCGGGCTTTTTCCGCTTCAATCCGTTTGCGATCCGAGACATCATTGATAGTGGCCAGAATCGACTGGCCATTAGTAAAATGAATTGGGGTCAACCCCACTTCAACCGCCACCAGAGAGCCATCTTTGGCGCGGCCAAACAGGTCATCACGCTGGGACATATTCTTGGCAATCGGCTGCTGCAGGTAGCCCCCCATGTGTTGATTGTGCGACTTATGCAGGCTCTCCGGCAGCAGTATATTCACGCTGCGGCCCAGCAGCTCATCCCGGGCATAACCGAACAGTTGCTCAGTATGGGCATTCACCAGAGTGATGAGTCCATGACCGTCGACCATGATCAGCGCCGACGGCGAGGCCTCGATAACCAAGCGGAAGCGCTTTTCATTGGCCAGGATCTCATTGGCCAGCAAGCCTTCCTGATACCTGGCCCTGGCGTTACTGAGCAGAAAATAGAGCAACACCATGATAAATAGCACGCCTATGCCCAACATCAGCTTGCTTTGCAGCTTCTCGGTTTCGGTGACAAAACTCTTGTCGGCACCGATTTGCAGCAACCATTGATGACCGCCGACCTTGAGTGGCAGTACTTGGTTATAGGTTTTGGTAACCTGGCCTTCCTCCTCAGTGCTGTACAGCAGCGAAGTGTCAGAGGGGGTGTCGCCATCGAAGATCTCTAGATTCAGACTGGGAAACTTGTCGGCCAAAATGCCTTGCATCAGGTTGTTCATTCGAAAGGCAGCATAAACCACACCTTTAGCGGCCTTGGGGCCGACAGAGGTGTCATCATAAAGTGCTAAGTACATCAAGAAGCCGGCCTGAATATCCTGCTGAGTTTCCTGTACCAGGGTAATTTTGCCGGATATTGCCGCCTCCCCGGTGTTGATGGCTCTGTCTATCGCTTCTCGGCGAGTCGGTTCGGAATACATGTCATAACCAAATGCCCGCCTGTTACGCCAATCGAAGGGTTCCAGATAGATAATGGCCTGGTAGGCATCACGCTTACCGACTGGGTACACCCGGTATTCTTCAAAACCTTCAGCGCGGATAGCTGCCTCATGAGCAGTCAACTGCTCCGGGGGTACAATAACGCTATAGCCTATTCCCTGGATCCCGGGATAAAAACTCTCCATCTTGGCGTTGGTCACATATTCGTGCCACTCCTCACGGGTCACACCATCGGATGCCATAAACAGGCCCACGCCACCCCGCAGTACCTGCTCATAGGTCAACAGACGATCTCTTATGGCATCTTTGACCAACATGGCCTGATACTCAAAGCGCTCACGTCCACGCTGCTCCGCATATTGATTAAACAGATACCAACCCAGGCAAGTAAAAAGGAGTGCAACCAGGATAATCACCCAAACCGAGGCCGGAGTGGAAAAGCCGAAGCGTTTTACAGAGGTGGATGATGCGGTGAGACGATCGTCCGGGATCATAAACAGCCGAGTCCTTAGCCAATTAAGCGAATGCCATGGGGTTAATTCTGGTCGGGTTCATGAAAAAAACAAGTCAAAAACAGCACAAAATCCCCAAGATTTAGGTTCTTGGAAAATATCGTCAAAATGTTGTCTCGATCTCACATTCAACAGAAGCTCAATGCTAGATTTCAGTTTAACCAAAACTAATATTGACTAGAGGGACGGACAGAATCATTTGCTTTGTTAGACAAAAATTTTTGCTTTTCAGCCAATGCTTTTTTGGCTAGAAAATCCTTGGATAAACCATGAGGAATTCGTGATGGCCCATATTGTTGAACTCGTGCCCAACGATGCTGAAATTGAAGCGATGACCACCCCAAAAAACCGCCAGGCCGAGAAGGCGCTGCAACACAAACGCCAGATAAAACGCCGTTTGGAGGATTATCTGGAACGCCTGGAACTCAGACGAGCCATGGGGCTCGATGATGACGATATGTTTTAGCCTTCAGAAATAGGAGGATGTCAGCAACATCCTCCTTATCCTTGCCGCCCCCGCAAAGACTGGGTTTGGCTAAGCAGGGCTTCGGCCTTGGCACCCAACCAGACGTATAGCCCCAAGGCCACCAACAAGCCAACCACCGCCAACATCATCAAAATCGCTCCCTGAATATACTCCACCTGTCCGAGTGATGCCTTGAACATGGTCAGCAAGGCCTCGATGGAGATGGCGATCAATATGGTGGAAACAAAGCGGGTAATGGTGCGCCGGGTGGAACTGTGGCGGAAGATGTCTTTGTGCATCAACACTTCTTCTTCCAGTATGGTCTTACCGAGATCGAATATCGCCAACGCCAGGGTGATATAGATGATGATCCCAAACGGCTTGAGCGAATCATGAGCCAACTGCGGCCCCTGCGCCAATAAATGCCAGATATCCCTGGCCGAAATCAACACCAATACCCCGACTATGATGAATAGCCCTGTCACCAGAGTGAGATAAACCGCCTTGAACAGCGGCGTCACCTTGCGTCTTAAACTGTCGCCCATCATAAACTCAATCAGCCGGGTCAGGTTGATATCTACCACCACAAAGCCACGACTGGCATCCAAACGACTCACGCCCAGGGACGCCGATAAACATAACTGCCCGGACGCATTGGAAAGATAAGGCGAAGTTATCTGTACCCCACTCTTATCACTGGTATTGAGAAAATAGGGGCGCTGGCTGCGATCCGGATGTTCCCCCACCGCCAGCAGTTTGATCTTTTGCTGGATAAGGGCCAGGTTCGGACTCACCTGCTGGCCATTTTCATCCAGCAAATACATCAATTCCACAAAGGGATAACAGGCCGACACTTCAGAAAACACCTTAATGGCCCGCCCTGTGTCATCAAAGAGCTGAGCATCGGCCATTCCGGTCAAAATCGACTGCAATAGTTCATCGATTAGCGGCTGATACTCATGAAAACGTTCAATCACACTCAAGTAACTCATATTTGCCATAAGGGCTCCTGAAAGTTCGCCTATACAACCTCAAATAAGCAGCTTGAGTGCCAATATTACAAAATGATGAATATCAATTAATTAGCTTAAATTATGTACGCCGACTATGCTCAATAACCAAGCAACTGCACCAAGATCTGGCAAGGATAAATTCTGTTGCCAGACAGCGCGTTATCCAAGATGATAGCCGCCAATAACCTGTGTCTTCCGAGGAGACCATTGATGCCAGACACAAGTACCTATAAAGAGGATCTGCGGCGCCTCTCGGACGAGCTTATCCGGTTGCAGAAACCGATAAAAATCCTCGATGCCATCAAGTGGCCGAGGGAGGTGGAAGCCCGATTTCTCGAGAATAACGGTAAACAATTACCCGCGATAGACGCCGAGTTTTACCAGCGTCTGCCACTGCCTTTTGACCCGGATAAGACTCGTCAAGAGTTAACCGAACTGCGTTTGCAGACCCGCAAGCGTCTGGGAAGATACGACAAGCTTGGCAAGATATTGGTGGCTAATATCGAGCAGTATCTTCAGGTTATCGACATGCTGCAACATAGAGGTAAGGCCGACTTCGGTGAGTTCAGCCGTCGCCTCTACGGCAGCGCCAACCATAAGCTCCACGGCGACAGACACAACCTCAGACAGCTCGGCGATCGTTTGAGTTACATCTTCTCGCTGCCGGCAGCGCTGCGCAGCAATCGCCATCACCCCAAAGAAATCGCCGCGCCGGAGGCGGTGAATATACTCGGTCGCCGCCTGAAAGATTATTTCCACAGCGACGATATTCGGGTACGCCTCAGTGACGGCATAGTCTCGGATGCCGCCGTGGGTGGCGATACTGTCAAACTCAACAGCAAGGCACTATTCAGCCAATCGGATCTCGATGTTTATGAGGTACATGAGGGCTGGGTACATGTGGGCACAACCCTCAATGGCCGGGCTCAACCCTGGGCCACCTGGCTCAGTGTCGGCTCCCCCAGGGTAGCCGCAGCCCAGGAAGGGTTGGCGGTATTGATGGAAACCATCACCCTGAGCTCCAACCCAGGGCGGGCCAGGCGTATCAGCGACAGGATCACTGCGGTCGATATGGCCGAGCAAGGTGCCGACTTCATAGAAGTATTCAACTATTTCTGCGGCCAGAATCTCAGTAAACGAGACAGTTACCGGGTGACTCAGCGGGTATTTCGCGGTGGTATGGTGCAAGGTGGCAGTTATTTCACCAAGGATATCTCCTATGTGCGCGGCTATGTGGAAAACATTAACTTTATCCGCTCCGCCATCACCGCCGGGATCCCGGAGATCATCCCCATGTTGTTTGTCGGTAAGCTGGCCATTGAAGATATCCCTGTACTTTATCAGGCTCATAGAGAGGGGCTTATTGCCGCCCCCAAGTATCTACCGCCCATGTTTGATAACTTCAGTGGCCTCTATGCCTGGTTTGGTTTCGCCTCCGGGATGGCCGGGATAGACCTCAAAGGCGTTCAGCGGCACTTCAGTCATCTATTCAAGCAGTTACCCAATGCCGAACCCATGTTTGAACTGCAGGAAGACACTGAGTTTGACAGCAACGCCGACTGATAAAGAAACAGGGCAACTCGAGTTGCCCTGTTTTGGGTTCAGGACCAATTGGAACACTATTTTTGCAACTCGGCCTGACGCTGCTTGATGAAATATTCCCGAGTCAGCGCGAAAACCACAGGACTGAGTAGCGCCAGGGCTATCAGGTTGGGGATAGCCATCATGGCATTGAGGGTATCGGCCACCAGCCAGATAAAGTCCAAAGACGCAACAGCCCCTACCGGCACCATCAGAGTCCAGACCAAGCGAAACGGCACTATGGCGCGAATGCCGAACAGATACTGAACGCACTTTTCACTGTAAAAACTCCAGCCGAGAATAGTGGTAAAGGCGAAAATTGCCAAAGCCACCGCCACTATGTAATGCCCTATGGGCAAGGCATGGCTGAAAGCATAGGAGGTCAAGGCTGCGCCGGTTTCCCCCGAGGTCCAGGCGCCGGAAACGATAATCGCCAAACCTGTGATGGAGCAGACCACTATGGTATCAATAAAGGTACCCAGCATGGCTACCAGACCTTGAGCCACTGGGTTATTGGTCTGGGCTGCCGCATGGGCAATAGGTGCACTGCCAAGACCGGCTTCATTGGAAAATACCCCTCGGGCGACCCCGAAACGTATAGCAGCCCAAACTGCCGCCCCGGCGAAGCCACCCTGGGCCGCCACTGGGCTAAAGGCGCTCTCGAATACCAACTCCAGTGCCGCCGGGATCTGATCGAAATAGACCACAATCACAGCCAAGCCTGCTGTGATATAAAACACAGTCATCAAGGGCACCAACTTACCGGCCACATCGGCAATCCGTTTGATACCGCCCATCAGGACTGCACCCACCAGGATCATCATGACCAGGCCAGTTGCCCAGGCTGGAACACCAAAGTTGCTGTCCAAGGCGTCAGCCACCGAATTGGCCTGTACTGTATTGCCGATACCAAAACCGGCAAAGCCACCAAATAAAGCAAATAGCGTTCCCAACCAGGCCCATTTCTGGCCGAGGCCATTCTTGATGTAGTACATGGGGCCACCTATGTGGTTGCCGCTGTCATCGACCTCGCGATACTTGACCGCCAACACGGCTTCTGAAAACTTGGTAGCCATCCCCACCAGCGCGGTGCACCACATCCAAAACAATGCCCCCGGGCCGCCAAGAAAAATTGCCGTCGCCACTCCGGCGATATTCCCTGTTCCTATGGTGGCCGACAGTGACGTCATCAGCGCATTGAAGGGGCTGATCTCCCCTTTCATATTGGTGTCTTTATCCGGGATCCGCCCGGACCAGAGTAAACGGAAGCCTCTCCCCAGCTTGAGAAGTTGCATAAAGCGCAAACCTATGGACAGAAACAGTCCTACCCCCAGGATCATCACCAGCATGGGCACACCCCAAACCAGGCTGTTAAGCTGGCTAACCCACTCCATTATCGTTTCCATTCCAACCTCGTGTAGTTATTGTTATCGCTGCAGTTTCCACCTGTTATGGCAAAACAGCATAAGGAATACCCAGGTTACAACGAAATATTAACAATTGGAAACCCGAGGTCAAACTCAGTCGGCGCTCAACCCCAGGTTGGCCGGCAGCTGGGCTATATCACCGGCCACCCATTCAGCCTCTATACACTGCTGCAGATGCTCAGCCATAAAGTACACCAATTGCCGCGCCGCATAAGGCATGCGCCTGTCTTTACGACTCACCAGATACCAGTTGCTCTCCAACGGGAAGCCCTTCACGTTCAGAATAGCCGGGCGCTCACGCCCTTCCTCCAGGGTATGGGCCGAAATAACAGATAACCCCAGCCCAGAAGCGACCCCCAGACGAATGGCCTCATTACTCTCGATCTGCATACAGTCGCCCAGTTCCATCCCCTGACCGCTGAGCCAGGACTCAAACATTAACCGAGTAGCCGAACCAGGCTCACGGATGAGAAAGCGCTCGCGACTGAGCTGCTCAAACTTGAGTTCACTCTGCCCGGCGGCCCAATGGTCTCTAGGGGCAATCAACTGCAGAGGGTTACGGATGATCCGCGCCGATTGCACAGTATCGCCCCTGGGGGGATGGCTGAAGAGATAAAGATCATCTTCCAGATGCTCAAAGCGATTCAGTACATGGGCACGGTTGCCTATGTTCAGTGTGACTCGGACGCCGGGGAAATGGCGATAGAAGGCGCCGAGGATCCGCGGCACCACATACTTAGCCGTGGTCACCAGGCCGATATTGATGTGGCCGCTCTGCCCTTCCCGCACCTTGGCCAGCATACCGTTGAAGTCTTCCAAACGAGTCATCACATCCACGGCGGCACGATACAGCTCCTGGCCCACCTGGGTCGGCCGCAGTCCTCCCGGGCCGGTTTCCAGTAATGGCTCCCCCACCAGCTCGGCCAGTTTTTTCAATTGCAGCGATACGGTCGGCTGAGTCAGATAAAGGTGTCTGGCAGCGGCTGAAATATTCTGCCGCCGGACCACTTCGATATACACCTGCAACAAGCGCAGGCTGAGATGACGAAGATCCATAGATAATTATCTATATATATGTAGTGAATAATTTATTTTCCAATATAGCGCCGGGCGAGCACAATCTCCAGCCGTCTAACAAGGAGAACCCCATGCCTGATGTTGTTATTGCCTTTTTCGGCCTAGGCCTGTTGGCCGGTCTGCTCAAATCAGATCTCAGAGTCCCCGAATCCACCTACGAAACCCTTTCCATCCTGTTAATGCTAACCCTGGGCCTCAAGGGTGGCATGGCACTGCACGGCCACACAGATCAGCTGTCCTTTATCGAGCTGGGGTTGGTGATAGGCCTGGGACTGGCTATCCCGCTGGCGCTGTATCCCATATTGAAAAAAGTGGTCCGCCTATCCCAGAGCGATGCCATCAGTATTGCCGCCCACTACGGTTCGGTCAGTGCCGGGACCTTTGCTGTTGTCTACGCCATGACGGAGCAGCTGGGCTGGCCACTCAAACCCGAAACCACTCTCTATCTGGTACTGCTGGAGCTGCCATCCATCATAGTCATGTTGTGGCTCTATCGACGCCTGAACCGGAATAAAACGGGAGGCAGTGGCAATATTCTGCTGGAAGCGCTTACCAGTCGTGGGGTGATATTGTTGGGGGGCGGCGTGCTTATCGGATGGGGCTACGGCGCTGAGGGCTTGGCCTCTTTGAGCCCTGTGCTGATGCAGGGATTCAAGACCTTGCTGGCGCTGTTCTTGCTGGAGATGGGCTTGTGTACCGCCAGGGTGTGTGCTCCGCTGCCCTTGAGTCACTGGCGCCTGTTGGTATTTGCCGCCGTTACGCCTTTTGTCCTTGCCTGGGTGGGCATCATTACAGGTCACGCCCTGGGGCTGCCCGCCGGTTCGGCACTGGTACTGGCCGGCCTCTGCGCCAGCGCCTCTTATATTGCGGCACCGGCAGCGATCCGCGCGGCCATTCCATCGGCCAATATCGGCGTGGCCATGTTGGCCTCGCTGGGGGTTACTTTCCCGATTAACCTGCTGATAGGGCTTAATCTTTACCGTCAATGGGTCGCCTGGATTTACGGGCTCTGAATTTGTTCTTGTGGCGCGGGTGCAGACTCGAGTAACAGCTTAAGATTACTGAGCCCGCGCAATAGATCCGTGGCGATCATGGTTTCAAAATCGACAAACAGAAACATCAGATTCATCGGATAATCCAGATGCCCCTTAAAGCCCCAACTGAGGTTGGTTCTATTACCTTCATAGGGCTCAAATAACATGTAGGCGGGTTCAGTGGCCTCGAAGGGAGTCAGGAATCTGAGCTCATAATCTATGCGTTTGTTAGTTTCCATGGCAACTATCTCTTGCTCACCTTGACCCACCTCTGGGTTATCACTCTCCCAAGCTGAGACAAAGCCAACAGTGCCGTCAATGCCGCGATAACTGCGCTTCATCGCCGGATCCATCTTAGCCCAGACGCTGAAATTATCTTAATTCTTCAGATACTTCACATAGTCATAGACCTCGGCCACCGGACGATTTATCACCACATTGGTGGTCACCTGATAGTCGCTTTTGACAAACAGAGCGGCAATCAGCGGCACAGCCACTATCAGTGCCAGCAGGATAAACAGTGTCTTAATAAAACGCATAAGGATTCTCCAAACAAGTTTTCTTCCGACAACAATTACTTGTCTGAGTATATCCTGCAAACAGCTTAAAAAGTAACCAAGCTGTTAAATATTGAAAAAAGTGGTTTTACCGCTATTAGAGCTAGCAAATCTTGGCAGAGAAGCGAGCCAGGCCACAAATCATCCACTGGTGGTTTGTTGTAAAAATGTTTTTAGGTTACAGTCACCTGTAAACATGGACGTCTAACCAAAGGACTGTAATGGGACTGATCCTGGCGCCACTGCTTATTATCTGGCTGGCAATATTGACTGTGGCGGGTTACCAGGCCACTTTATACTTCAAAGAAACTTTCAGCCTCAGCGGCCTATTGGCATTTTCCAGTGTCAGTTTGCTCTGCGGAGCCCTCTATTTCCTGCTCCATTTCCGGCGCTATCAGGACGCTGAAACCTTAAATGTTTTCGAGATCAGTCTGGAACTCTTATTCAACCCCATCAGCGGGGGCATTTGCGTATTGGCACTGTTACTGATCTGGCTGGTGCCCATGGGGGTTTGCAAGCCTCTACTGCTGGCACTGGTGCTTGGCCTGGCTATCGCCACCCTGGCAGGGGTCGCTTATGAAGAGACCTTTATGACAAAACAAGGGATTCAACGCACTTACTGAAGAGGATATAGTGCAAGCTAAGATTTTCGGCCAATAAGGCCACAGCAATCCAAGGAGAGAGAATGATCCAACTCAGCAATAAAGAAACCGGCGCCTTTATCGGCCATATCTCCGAACAACAGCTGCAGTTTCTGATCGACAACCTGGTAGAAGAGCATGATGCCGACCAGGACTACTGGCTGAACCGCACTCAACTAGAAACCTTTAAAGCCATAGAGGCCGATGCCGAACTCATCAATCTATTGGAAGCCGCAATGGGCGAAGCCGATGAGCTGGAGATCCTCTGGCAGCGCCAAGGCTAAAGCCAAGTTTGCGCCAACAATAAAATCGCTCCTTTATTAAGGGGCGTTTTTATTTTTTGTTAATAATAGTTAACCAATAATAGCCTTCAGGAGCACCCCTAAAATAACTCCTAGTAGACTCATGGTTCCGGCTATCCACCAGCGAGCCTCCTTTTTATGGGCAATTTCACTTGAATGAAGGTTAATGGCAGTAGTTACCAATGTTGATATATCAGAGTTGCTCAAAGGGTTCCTCGAAATGCGTTCTTTCTTTTCAGAACATAACCCTCTAAACTCTTCTCTTGATATTTTTTCTTCTTTATCAATATCATATAATTTTTGATAGTTCCTACGCCAAACAAGGGATGCCTTAGTTCTAGTTTGATCTATACGAAAAAACTCAGGATGTTGTTCAAATATCCTTTTCCAATATTCTCCCTGACTTTCATCACCAGATATACGATCAGCCCAACCAGAAAACTCCAACTTGTAAAACTTATATGTTCCCATAACCTGTATTGCGGCTATGACATCAGCTAGACGATTTTTATTATCAATGTACGGAGTATTACTCATATTACTTTACTTCGTCCCATTAAAGGTTAATTCTCTTTTGATTCAACGTCATAGTGCTCAGTCTACTATAGGGAACAAACCGATAAGTTAAGTTTATGACTTCTCACTAAAATTTAGCCCACAACCCAGCTCAGTTCGGGTAAACGGCTGAGATCCAGCTTGTCGCCTTCGGTCGCTATGGCCGAGGCCTGGGGTCTGGGCTTGGGCTGCACGCCATCGGCATGTTCCAGCACACTCAGGAGTTGCCGCTGGGCATCCGGCTCACCGTGAACCAGAATGAGTGGCGGCGCCCCTTCAAACTCACGGTACCAGCGCAGCAATTCGGCCTGATCCGCATGGGCCGACAACCCGCCGACAGTGTGAATTCTGGCGGCGACATTCACCGAATTACCGTTGATGGTGAGCTCACTGGCACCATCGACCAACAGCCGCCCCGGGGTTCCCAGCGCCTGAAAACCACAGATGATAATGTCGCACTCGGGCCGCCACAGGTTGTGCTCCAGATGACAGCGGATACGACCGCCGTTACACATGCCGCTGCCGGCAATAATAATAAGCCCCTGATGTACGTCGTTGAGTTCCATCGACTCTTCGGTACTTTGAATAAACTCTATCCCAGACAGCAGCGGGTGCTGCCCGGGGTGCTGATGCACGAAGCGCTTGAAGTCCTCGTCCATCAAGGGATAGTTATTGATATACACCTTGGTGGCCTCTATCGCCATGGGGCTGTCGAGGCAGATTTTCCAGCGTGACAGATCCCATTCCCCGGCATAGAGGTGAAACAGATACAAAAGCTCCTGCGCCCGGCCAACCGAGAAAGCAGGGATCAGGATATTGCCACGGCTCTCACTGATGGCTGTCGCGAAGATCCCCTTGAGTTCTTCCAGGGTCGCCTCCCAACTACGGTGTAACCTGTCGCCATAGGTGCTTTCCATCAACACCAGATCGGCCTGTTGGATCAGCGTAGGATCTTTGAGGATCGGCATACCGGCGCGGCCGAGATCGCCACTGAACACCAGTTTTTTCTGGGTGTTGCCATCATTGATCCACAGCTCCAGTAGCGCCGACCCCAGAATATGGCCGGCATCACTCAAACACAGGGTCACACCGGGAATGGGATCCAGCTTGGTGCCATAGTCCAGTGGAATAAAACGGGTCAGTGCCAGTTCGACATCTTCTTCGGTGAACAGTGGCTCTATCGGTTCGAGATCTTGCCTGGCGCGTTTGCGGTTCTGCCGCTCGGCATCACGCTGCTGCAGCATGGCCGCGTCCTTGAGCATGATGGCGCACAGATCCATGGTGGCTTTATGGGTGTAGATAGGGCCGCTAAAACCCTGCTTCACCAGCAGGGGTAGCCGCCCAGAATGGTCGATATGGGCGTGGCTCAACACCACTGCAGTCAGGGATTCAGGAGCAAAGGGAAAGGCTTCATGGTTACGCAGTTCATCCTGCCGCCCTCCCTGAATAAGACCACAATCCAACAACAAACTTGCATCGTTGACCCGCAACAGATGGCAGGAACCTGTGACTTCCTGGGTGGCACCCCAAAACTGCAAGCTCATGGACATAACACTTCCCTCTTTGAAACAATTCGGCCAATGATGCTACGGATAATCTTCCCAACGCTATTAAGCCAGGATCTCGGGAAAACTCTGCCGCACCTTCCTAAGGAAGGTGCGAATAAGTCCTCGTGGCACTCTGGCTTGCACAGCAATTGGCGTTCAAGGCATCTGACTGAAGGCATGCCGGGGCCTGTCGAAGTCGGATAACGCAGAGAGCCGGTTGCTGTGAAAGCCCCGAAGGGCGTTGCTTACAAACCTGTCTGCTATGTTGTGCTTCTTGTAAAGGACTAGCCATTTGCTGCGAACCACGCCTTGCATACAGGCCTGTAAGCCAACGCAGAGCACGCATGGGACTTGTTCGCACCTTCCCTAAGCCTATGCCCTTATGGGAAAAAGTGACACTCCCTTATAGTCTAATTTTGCAATGGATCATTACGCCTCATGCTCTTGGGGCAGACCGCGGGAGATAATCAGAGTCAGCAGTAACATGGCGCTGGAAACCCAGAGGCAAGCCTCCAGCCCCCACCACTGAAACAGCGCACCGGAAAGCACTGTGCCCAGCAAGCGCCCGGCGGCGTTAGCCATATAGTAGAACCCCACATCCAGGGATACCCCATCCTCGCGGGCATAACTGACAATCAGAAAACTGTGCAGCGAAGAGTTCACCGCAAACAAGGCGCCGAATAGCAACAGGCCGCCGATCAGCCAGACATGCGAGTATTGACTGCCAAGCCCAAGGGCGATAAGCGCTGGCACCAGAGTGAGCAAGCCGCACCATAAGAGCGCCGCCGCCCGTCCCGGCAAGGCCGAGCCTTTATGCTTGCCAACTGTCTTGCCGTCGGCCTTGGCGGTCAGCCTGGGCGCCAGAGCCTGCACCAAGCCGTAGGCGATAATCCAGCCGGCCAGAAAGCCCCCCACTTGCCAGTGATCCCAGCCAAATTGGCTGGCCAGATACACGGGCAAGGCCACCACAAACCAAACATCCCTGGCGGCAAACAGAAACAGCCTGGCCGCAGAGAGAATATTCACCGCCCGGCTCTTGGAAAACAGCTCACTGAACTTGGGCTTATTCTTGGCCTGGCCCAGTTCTGCCTTGAGAAACAGCAGCGAGCTCAGCCACACCAAGGTCAAAACAGCGGCCATGGCGGCAATGGCACCGGCAAACCCCAACAGGCTCAGCAGCGCACCGCCGAGGAAGAAACCTATCCCTTTGAGGGCGTTCTTGGAGCCGGTCAACAGCGCCACATAGCGATACAGGGTCTGTCCCGCCTGGGCCGCATCCTTGGGTACCAGGGTCTTGATGGCACTCTTGGCACTCATCTTGTTGAGATCTTTGGCAATCCCCGACAGAGCCTGGGCTGCCATCACCCAGGGAATGGTCAGCCAGGCTTGAGGCACCAACAACATAGCCAGCGCCACTATCTGCAGCCCAAGGCCGATATTCATGGTGCGGTTGAGCCCCAAACGGGCGCCGAGCCAGCCGCCCAACAGATTGGTGACCACACCGAAAAACTCATAGAAGATAAACAGCATGGCAATGGCCAGCGCACCGTAACCCAACTGATAGAAATAGAGCACCACCAGCATGCGTAGCGCGCCATCTGTCAGGGTAAAGGCCCAGTAGTTGCCGGTGATCAACAGATATTGGCGCAACGCCGGACTCATTTCAGCCATGGTGTTGTCCTTCAGGCATCCCGGTCCAAACGGCCCACCATCAGCGCCAACTCGGCGGTGCGATTGGCATAGCCCCATTCGTTGTCATACCAACAGTAGAGTTTGAGCTGAGTGCCGTTGATCACCATGGTGGACAGCCCATCCACTATGCAGGAGCGGGGATCTGTCTTGTAGTCCACCGACACCAGCGGCCGCGACTCGAAGCCGAGAATGCCCTTGAGCTCAGTCTCGGCCGCCTGTTGCAGCAAGTCGTTGACCTGCTGCTCTGTCACTGTTTGCTCCAGTTCAAACACACAGTCGGTCAGCGAGGCGTTGGCCAGCGGCACCCTGACCGCATGGCCGTTGAGGCGGCCTTTCAGCTCAGGGAAAATATGGGTAATAGCGGTGGCACTGCCTGTGGTGGTCGGGATCAGGCTCTGACCACAGGCACGGGCACGGCGCAGATCCTTATGGGGCGCATCCAATATAGTCTGGGTGTTGGTGATGTCGTGAATTGTGGTCATGGAGCCATGACGAATACCGAAGTTCTCATGGATGACCTTGACCACAGGCGCCAGACAATTGGTGGTACAGGATGCGGCTGTCACTATCGGATGCCTGGCCGGGTCGTAACTCTGATGATTCACCCCCATCACCAGGTTGGCGACGCCTTCCTCTTTAACCGGCGCTGTCACCACCACCCGTTTCACCCCTTGATCAAGATAGGCTTGCAACAGCGCCTTGGTTTTCATCTTCCCCGAGGCCTCGATCACCAGATCGCATTGAGACCAATCACTGTCTGCAATGGCCTGATTGCGACTGGTCGCTATCCGCCGCCCGGCTATGACTATGGCGTTGTCCTCATGCTCGACTGGGTGCGACCAACGGCCATGAACCGAGTCAAACTCCAACAGGTGCGCCAGGGTGGCGGCATCACCCGCCGGGTCGTTGATCTGCACAAATTCGAGTTCCGGCCAATCCCAGGCAGCCCTCAAGGCCAGCCGCCCCATACGGCCAAAGCCGTTAATTCCCACCTTTATTGTCATCTCAGTTCTCCTTTTATTTGTTGGCCGCAAGCCAATTACCGCGGCGGCGATTGGCAAATGCCACCAGAGACAGCATCACAGGCACTTCCACCAGAACCCCAACGACTGTGGCCAGTGCCGCTCCCGAATGCATACCAAAGAGGGAGATAGCCACGGCAACCGCCAGTTCGAAAAAGTTGGAAGTGCCTATCATACAAGCCGGAGCGGCTATGTTGTGGGGCAGGCGCAAACGCTTCGCCAGCCACCAGGCCAGCAGGAAAATACCGTAAGTTTGCAGTAACAGCGGGATGGCGATCAGCACAATATTTTGCGGCTGGGCCACTATGGTTTCGGCCTGCAGAGCAAACAGTAGCACTACCGTCAGCAGCAGTCCCAATATCGACCAGGGTTTGAGCCTGGACAGCAAGGCCGTGATCGCCCCTGGTCGGCTATTGAAGTGTTTGCGGGTCAATACCCCGGCTAACAAAGGCAGCAACACATACAGCGCCACAGACAGAATCAAGGTTTCCCATGGCACCTGTATATCGCTCACCCCCAGCAGCAGCGCCGACAGGGGTGCGAAGGCAAAAATCATGATCACATCATTGACCGATACCTGCACCAGAGTGTAGTTGGCATCGCCGCGGGTCAGTTGACTCCAGACAAACACCATAGCGGTACAAGGAGCGACTCCGAGGAGGATCATCCCGGCGATATACTCCTGCGCCGTTTGCGGCTCTACCCAAGGGGCAAACAGAAAACGGAAAAAGAGCCAGCCAAGCAGCGCCATGGTAAAAGGCTTCAGCAACCAGTTGATCACCAGCGTCAGCAGCAATCCCTTGGGATTTCGGCCAACATCCTTGATAGCGGAAAAATCGATTTGCACCATCATGGGATAGATCATCACCCAGATAAGTATGGCGATCACCAGATTGACATGGGCGTATTCCAGCGCCGCAATTGCGGCAAATACACCAGGTGCCAGATAACCCAGCGCTATCCCAGCTAAAATGCACAGCCCTACCCACAGGCTGAGCCAACGTTCAAAAATGCCCATACATCCCCCTCTCCGGTTCCCCGGCGGTTAACTTCCGGCGCTCAAGTGATAGATTTCGGCCTGCTTCAACAGCAAGCTTGCGGCCTCGAGGCCATGGCCTCCAGCCGAGTCAGCTCATCAGCAATAAAGCCAGGGTTGGCCGTCAGTGTGTCCCGCAGCAACTGCTCGCACCAGGGTGCCAGTTCGGGGCTGAGACGATAAAACACCCATTGGCCCCGGCGTCTGTCCTGCAGCAGCCCCTGAGTTCGCAGCTGCGCCAGATGACGGGAAACCTTCGGTTGACTCAAGGCCAGGGCCTCAGTCAACTCGCAGACACAAAGCTCTCCCTGCTGCAGGATCAACAGCAGGCTGCGCAGCCGGGTTTCATCAGCCAAGGCTTTGAAAAAATTCGGTAGTTCCATGATAAATGCCGCTCCTTAAGGCCAATATTCGGCCAGCCATACATCTGCCGTTTCAGTTGCCACTCAATTGAACACCTTCAGCAACCGGCAAGATATATGGATAACCAGATATATGCTAAATCATATATAAAAACGCCTATAGTTCAAGCGCTATTTTGAGGAGTTTATCGAGTTGGAATTGGAGAGCTGGCCCAGTGATTACACGGGTTTGCAGTGGTTCGCTTGGCAGAAGCGGACGCTATCGCAAATTAATTTTAAACTCTAATTATTTCCGGCTTATTTCAGAGCTTGATTACAAAACAGTTATAGCTCAAATCGAGATTTAATCACTTGTCTTATAATTGCATGCAATATATTAAAAATTGATAAGTTTAAGAAAATAAAAGCATAACTACATGATTCTAAATAAACAAAACACCAATCACCCAGTAATAGCCTAGTGATTCACTCAGATATAAACTTGATCATTTTCTGATAAACATGAATAATATCGTTCGAACCAAAACCATTTGAACACTAATCAATTGATTGGTTAGCCTTCAAGTGGTTTTTCGCCAGTCCAACTTTAGCTGAAACTTAAGGAAGGAGAATCACGATGAATGCCAACAGCTCACAGGAGTCTGACAGTCATCTTTCACGCTACCAAATCAGCCTCAGAGATAAAGCCAAGTACCTGATCCAATTAGGGTGTTTCTGGCTCGTACTCTCAACCTACCTGTACCCATTCTGCAAACAAAAACTCAATCAAGCCTTCAGTGGCAATAACGGGCACTAATCTATGGATTATTCGAGTTATATCTCTTTGGCCATCTACTTTGTGGTCATGCTGGCGATAGGCCTGTTTGCCTATCGCAATTCTACCGATGATATTTCGGGCTACATTCTCGGCGGCCGTCAGGTCAGCCCTCAGGTCACGGCGCTGTCGGCAGGTGCTTCCGATATGAGTGGTTGGATGCTGATGGGTCTGCCGGGCGCCATGTTTGTTATCGGCTTCGACACCATCTGGATTGCGCTGGGCCTGCTTATCGGCGCCTGGTTCAACTATCTGCTGGTAGCCCCCAGGCTCAGGGTTTATACCCAGGAAGCCGATGACGCCCTGACACTGCCGGACTTTTTCAGCAAACGCTTCGAGAAGAAAAATGGCTCGGTGCGGATGATTTCTGCCGCGGTGATCATACTCTTCTTTACTCTCTACACCTCTGCCGGCCTGGTCGCCGGGGGCAAACTGTTTGAATCCGCCTTCGGCCTGAGTTACCAACTTGGCCTGGTGATCACTGTCTCAGTGGTGGTGGCCTACACCCTATTGGGGGGCTTTCTGGCCGTCAGTATGACCGACTTTGTGCAGGGCTGTATCATGTTTGTCGCCCTGGTGATGGTGCCTATAGTGGCTTTTCAGGAGTTCAACAATGGCACTGAAATGATGGCGCAGGCCAATCACACCATAGTGCCTCTGTCTGAATCTGTGGAGAAAATGAGCCTGCTGGCGATTGTTTCCAGCATGGCCTGGGGACTGGGCTATTTCGGTCAACCACACATCATAGTGCGCTTTATGGCAATTCGTTCGGTGAAAGATATCAAGACCGCCCGCAACATAGGCATGAGCTGGATGTTGGTGACCATACTCGGCGCCCTGGCCACAGGTCTTATCGGTGTCGCCTATGTCAACAAGTTCCACCCAGGGCTGCAGGATCCGGAAACCATCTTTATTCTGTTCTCGGAAATTCTGTTCCACCCCTTGGTGAGTGGCTTCCTGCTGGCGGCGATTCTGGCGGCCATCATGAGCACTATCTCTTCACAGCTACTGGTATCATCCAGTTCACTGACCGAGGATGTTTACCGCGCCGTGTTCCACAAGGACATAGACGAGAAGAAGCTGGTGAATATAGGCCGTTTCGGGGTATTTGCCGTTGCCGCCGTGGCCACCTTGCTGGCCCTGGATAGCAACAGCAGCATACTGTCACTGGTGAGTAACGCCTGGGCCGGTTTCGGTGCCGCCTTCGGGCCACTGGTGCTGTTCAGTCTGTTCTGGTCGAAGATGACCCACTCGGGCGCCGTTGCCGGTATTCTCACCGGCGCCATCACAGTGCTGCTGTGGATCCTGCTGCCGGTATTGCCCGATGGCAAGACACTCTCCAGCGTGATCTACGAGATAGTTCCCGGCTTTATCATGAGCTCTGCAGCGATAGTGCTGGTCAGTCACTTTGGTCAGGATCCCTCACACTCAGTGCAGGAGACCTTCCACGCTACCCGGGAAAAGCTGCTGCAGGTCAACTAATAACTGGATAGAACAGCTCCCCAATTAGACCCGGTGGCAGACACCGGGTCTGGTTTCAATCCCCACTCCGCTTCGAAGTAACACCTCAATTAGGTTAAGGAAGTTATGAATAAGCAACCAAGGCAACGAATTGTTCTAAAAGTCGGCAGCGCCCTGATTGCCCCTGACAGACAGGGCTGTAGCTCGCGCTATCTGCTGGCCATAGCCCAATTCATTGTGCGCTGCCGCGCCAAAGGCATTCAAACCATACTGGTTTCTTCCGGCTCAATTGCCGCCGGAGCCCACAGGTTTCCACTCAAACCTGGCAGTGAAGTCAATAGCCCAGAGGCCCAGGTGGTACTGAAAAAAGCCATGGCCGCCGCCGGGCAGACTGAGATGATGGCGACCTGGGATAAGTTTTTCGACTTTCCCACGGCGCAAATTCTACTGACCCATGGCGATCTGCGCGACAGAGAGCGCTATCTGTCGATTAGGGAAACCGTGTTTACCCTGCTGGATCACGACATACTGCCGATCCTCAACGAGAACGATACCGTCACCACAGATGCGCTCAAGGTGGGTGACAACGACAACCTGTCGGCCATGGTGGCAGCCGCTGCCGACGCAAATACCTTAGTGATCTGCTCGGATATTGATGGTCTCTACAACAAGAACCCGCATCTGCACAGCGATGCCGAGCTGCTGCCCGAAGTCAATAAAATCGATGCCACCATCTATGCCATGGCCGGCGGCAGTCACAGCGATGTCGGCACCGGCGGCATGCGCACCAAGATAGAAGCAGCAGAAAAGGCCAGCTCCCACGGCATTGATACTTACATAGTCAACGGCTTCAAAGAAGAGAGCTTCAATGCCCTGTTGTCGGGCCGCAATCCCGGCACCCTGTTCCGGGCATCCGAAACCCCGCTGCAGGAGCGAATGCACTGGCTGACCCACACAGTGAGGGCGCAGGGGGAAGTGATAGTCACCTCCGATGAGGTGATGGATAGCGCCAAGGATTGCGCCGAGCTTTCCAGCAATGAAGTACTTGAGGTCAAAGGCAACTTTGCCGCCGGTGATACCATACTGCTGTGCAGCGACGACGGCACCCGTCTGGCCAAGGCTCGCAGCAACTACAGCAGCCGCCTGCTGAGTTTTATTGCCGAGCAGGAAGACCCCGAACTGGCCGACAGCTTCACCGATAGCCTGGGCGGCATAGTCTCGGAAAAAGATATCGCCCTGCTCTGTAAAACGCCGCAACTGGAGAAATAACAGTGGCCCGCCACCAGAGTAGCGCAACGAACAAAGGAGGACCTAAATGAGTCTGATAACCACACTGGCAAGCTCAGCGGCCAAGGCGGCCAGAGAGCTGGCACTCATAGACACCCAAACCAAAAATCAGGTGCTGAAGGCGATGGCCCAAGCGCTTCTCGCTGAAAATGACAATATTCTCAAGGCCAATAAGGAAGATCTCCTTGCTGCCCGCAGTGCAGGCCTCAGCGAAGCCATGCTCGACCGGCTGACCCTGACGCCAGAGCGGATCGCCGCCATGGCCAGCGGCATAGACACCATAGTCAAGCTGGACGATCCCGTGGGTCAGCGCCGCGAGCTTGGCCGCCGCCCCAACGGTATTCAGATAAGCAAGCTCAGAGTGCCGCTCGGGGTGGTCTGTATGATCTATGAGGCGCGCCCCAATGTGACCGCGGATGCCGCAGCGCTGTGTTTCAAATCGGGCAACGCGGTAATACTGCGCGGCGGTAAAGAGGCACTCAACTCCAGCCTGGCGATAGCCAAAGTGCTGCACAAAGTGCTGCAAGAGTTCAAACTGCCAACCGCGCTGGTATCCGTGGTGCCGGATCCCGACCGCGCCCTGATGCTGGAACTGTTACAGCAGCGCGACTATATCGACCTGGTGATCCCAAGAGGCGGCGAAGGCCTGATCAACTTTGTCAGCGACAACTCTAAAATCCCGGTTATCCAGCACTTTAAAGGCGTTTGTCATCTCTATGTCGACAGAGATGCCGATGTGGAAAAGGCGCTCAACCTGCTGCTCAACGGCAAGACCCAGCGTACCGGCGTCTGTAATGCCCTGGAGGGCCTGTTGGTACACAAGGATATCGCCAAAGTCTGGCTGCCTATCGCCGCTCAGGCCTTGGCCGACAAGGGGGTGAAGATCAATGCCGATGAGAAGGCGGCGCCCTTCTTCGACCAGGCCACTGTGCTGACGGAAGAGGAGTTCGGCCAGGAATACCTGAGCTTGGAAATCGCCGTGCGCCAAGTCGACTCACTGGCGGATGCCATGGAGCATATCGCCCGCTTCGGCAGCCACCATACCGAGGTGATCTGCACCGAAAGCCAGCAAGCGGCGCAACAGTTTCAGCAAGGGGTCGATGCCTCTGTGGTGATGGTCAACGCCTCATCGCGCTTCAGCGACGGCAGCGAGCTGGGGCTCGGTGCCGAAATCGGTATCGCCACTACCAAGCTGCATGCCTACGGCCCCATGGGACTGGAGTCATTGACCACGGAGAAATTCCTGGTCAATGGTACAGGTCAAACACGCGACTGAGGAAGGGTTTGGCAATAGCGGGGCTTAATGCCAAACCGCTATTGCCTTATAAACACAAGAGATTGTCCGCTGCATAGCGAGCCCTGCCACTGAGGCTAATATAGCTTCAGGCCTCAATGCAGCCCATCACCTGCGGTGCGCTTTTCGCACAGGCGATCCTGTGACACGGCGTTAATACGTCCATGTAGCCTCGTCGAAAACATCCTTGTTTTCGACGGTCACAGTCCCGCCTATGCCTGGAAAATAGGCGTATGTCTGCAGCTCAAAACAACTCTGTGTGGGAAGAATTGCACCAATTCCCCCTTCGGAGCCGCCGCGGGCGTTGTTGCAAATTGGCGTAGCCGAGACAGGGATGTCGAGGCTCGAA